>JACCYD010001350.1 GCA_013696695.1 Deltaproteobacteria bacterium
CCGAGGCGGCACATCTCGATGGCGCCCGCTGAATCATCGAACGCGGCGATGTCGTCGATTCGCCGGATCGCTGCGTGGATCGCGTGAGCGCCCACACGCGTGATAGCGACGACCGCGCCGGTGAGCTCGGCGGCCGAAACAATGCCCATCCAAGCCAACGATCGGCGATTCGATGCCACGGCAAGCAAGCGACGGCGTTTGACTGCACGGACCACGCGAAGCAACCCATTCGTTGGTCCAGCGAAAACTCTGCGCCCGGACGTCGCTCACCGCGTGCGACCATCGCGTCGCGCACACCAGCCTGCTGTGTGTTCGGATCCTTGCACGGCGTTCCAGGCGTACAGGTGAGGTCGAGCAGCTTCGTTTCAGCTGCATTACACTCGTACAGCGTGACGAACACGAACGCTTGCACCCAACCGCGATCCACGAGCTCACGCTAGCCGCTGTTCGACACGCGTACCGCTATCCGCTGCAAACACCCACGCGGCAGGGTGCGAACCTGAGGAACCACGGGCTCGCTTCCGGAGACTTCGACAGATGCCGCGCGCGTTCTGTCGCTTTTGCACCGGCGAGGAATGCACTGCCCCGGCTCGTGCGTTCGGCGGCGATGAGGCCATGGCTCGTGCTGCTGTTCCTTCCATCGATCGCGCACGCGGATGACGAGAACGTTGGGGGCGAATTCGACACCACCCAACAGTGTCCGAACCTCCATGCCGAGGTCGCGTTCCGTGCGAGAGAGATCCTCGCCGACAATCCGTTGACCGTTCGCTTTTGCGAGCCTTGTGGGGACCGGGTTCCGTCGATGCCTACGCGTCTTGGACCGGTGGTCGACCGCGAGCAAAGGACCGGTTCCGGCTACTCCAACATTTTCGCCGGTGATCAGAGGATCGACATCGCGATGCTCTACGTTCAGGTCTCGCACTCGATGTACAGCAACGTCGGCGTGATGGCAGGCTGTGGACCGCTCGGTGTCTCGCCGAGCCTCCACGTGCACCCGTCCGCGGATGGAGCGCTGATCTCGCCGAGTGCTTTTCCGCCCGGACGGCCGGCCGCGGTGACGCCCCCACCTGCCCTTCCACCTCCCGTTCCAGAGGTCGTCGTGGAGATTCCTTGGACCGCGGTCGCCGTCGGTACTGGTGGCACCACCGCGGCCCTCGTCGCCTTCGGTACGATCGGGATAGCGCTCGGGCGGCGCCGCCGTGTCGGCGGTTCGCGCGCCGATCGACTCCTCTAGCGCATCGCGCGTAGCCTGATCGATGCCTTCATCGCGCAGCCAGAGCTGAAGCCCGGCGTGTTGCGCCCTTGATCGATCCGTCTCTGTTGATCGCCGTCCATGGCAGCGTCCGCCCGGAGGCAGAGCGTGGACTCCCGCGCGCTCAGAGTAGACGAGCTCGACGCTCGTCCACACGTCTGGGCGACACGTCGGAGGTCGCACGCAGCCACGGCACCGCGTGGCTCGCGCGAAACTAGTCTGACGCTAGCGATCGGGCGTGGAGCCCCCGATGCAGCCCTGCCCGTCCATCGAATCGCGATCACTTGATCTTCGCGACGATCGCGGCCACCGCGCTGTCGACATCGCGGCCGCTGGTGATCACCGTCGTATCCGGAATCATCGCCGGGAGGATGTTGGGGTCGGCCGACAGCGGCGCCTTGTAGACGATCGCGAAGGTCTGCACGTCGAGCTGCGCAGCCTTCTTCTTGAGCTTCGCGAGCTCCGCCATCGCCGCGTCGTTGTTGGTGTCGTTCCCGTCGCACACGACGATCAGCACGCGACGCGCCGTCTGCACCTTCGCGAGCTCCGAAAGCGCAAGCCGGAGCCCAGACACCAGCTCGACGCCCGTCTCGCCGAAATAGTCCTTCTGGCTCCCGAGACTCTTTCCCGTGATGTTCGCGAGCGGGCCCATCGGCACTCGGATTACCGGCTTGTCGCCGAACGTGATCACCATACCCAGGCTGCCGGGTGGACCCGAGCTCATCCGGTTCTTGTCGAGTGCGGCGCGAAGGTCGATGAGGATGCCGGGAAAGCGCATCGGATCGTCGGCCTTGAGCTCCGGTACTTCCTTGTCGTTGCCGATCCACATTTCCCAGGCGTTCATCACCAACGCGATCGAGACGCTCGAGCTCTTGTCGACGGGTGAGACGACGACCGCCGTGGCACCCTCATCCTCCGCCAAGCTGGTCCTGGTTTCGACCGGTGCACTGCACGTGCACGGCCCAAACGCGCCGTTGCTACAGACCTGCGCTCCGTTCGCACCGCTCGGGCATGCACACGTCGAGCTCTGTCTCTGGGTGCACATCGGCTTGCTCCCGCCACACGAGACCGCAACGGCCAACCACATTATCCACGCCGCGGGATGCCACATCACCACATCCTGGCCCGTTCTCCTCAGCACGACCAGATTGCGTCACTTGATCTTGGCGACGATCCTTCATCGTGCGCGTGCCCACCGAGAGCCGGTCGGCTGAGCCTAGTTTGCGCAAGCGCGACCGGGTGCTACACACCGGCCCTTCTTCGCACTGGCCGACGTGATCGCGACAACGATGATGTCGAGTCCGGGAGCTCGAGTTGGAGCTGGCCATGTCGACAACCGACCCATTCACGTTACGGCTTCCGGGCTGGCTCTGTGACTCGTTCGATCTCGCGCGCGTGATCGCGAACGAGCACCGCTCCCGTGGCAGGACCACCGGCGTTTGCCGGTTCGACAAGTTCGAGATGCGCAGTCACGAGCGTGCGTTCGTGAAGGCCGTGCTCGCACGGCGCAGCAACCTGTGGCTATTTCGAACGAACCAACGCAGGTCGTGCGGCGACTTCATCGCGATCGACATGTCGTCATCGCGGCGCGTGGATCGCCGCGCGTACGTGATGGAGCTCAAGACGGGCGACCCGCTCGTGACCGGCGGCGCTCGCCTGCAGTGCGCGCAGTATCGCGTAGCCGTCAACGAGCTCGTTGCTCGTGACCTCCTCGCGGACGGCTCACCGGTGGAGCTCCTCTACGGCGATAACGCAGCAGTGCTCACGCATCTCGGTGGGTAATCACGGGATGTGGCGGGCATGTGTCGTTCCGGACAACGCGCGTACGCCGATAGATTCCGACTTTGCAACGCGCCACGTCGTGAAGGACCAGCCCTAACAAGAAAGGCACTCTCGACGCCGCGGGCTTGTGGTAGTCAGGACGGGCTATGAAGCTCCCATCCGCCGCTCTGTTGCTGTCGCTTGGCGTGGTCGCATGTGGCCCGCAAACCCGAGATGAAGCGGGCGCTGGCGCAGACGCTCCACCGCCATTCGGTACCGAGGTCTGCAACGACGGCGTCGACAATGATCAGGACGGCAGTGCCGACTGCTCGGATTCGGAGTGCGAGGGCGTCGACGCTTGCCCGGTCTGCGAGCCGCCGGCGTCCCAGCCGCTCGCGCTGCCCGACGGCAACGACGAGGACGGGGGCGCGTGCACGACCGATGCGTCATGCGGCACGAACCACTGCGTCGCGGGGTTCTGCGCCAACCCGTACACCTCGCAGGCGATCTGGTCGTCGTTCGCGCAGAGCTCGACCCTGACCGACCCGAGTCAGCTGACGAAGGTGTGCTTGCAGATCGAGCACTCCTGGCTGGCCGATCTACAAATCGAGCTGGTGGCGCCGAACAATGCCCATCTCATCCTCCACGCCTACAATCGAAATCAGGCAGCCGGCATTTACCTCGGCGATGCCAACGACGACGACGACGCGTCCGCCGGCGTGTCGCCGCAACCCGGCGTCGGGAAAACGTACTGTTTCACGCCCACCGCGACCACCCAGCTATGGTCGGGCGCGACGACTACCGCGCCCGATGGCTTCAGCGAGGAGATCACCCCGGGCGACTACGCCAGCGCTGGGCCCTGGAACGTGATCGCAAACGCACCGCTCAATGGGACGTGGGAGCTGCGCGTGACCGATCTGTGGGCCGACGACAACGGCTTCTTGTTCTCGTGGTCGATGGAGTTCGACCCGTCGCTCGAGGGTGGCTGCGCGGTCATCATCCTCTGAGCTAAGGGGTCTGACCCCTTCGTCGCGTGACGCCTTCTTCGCGTGGCGCTTCCACCAAGTTGTAGAATCACGCGCATGGAGTGGCGAAACTCGAACCCGGTCTATCCCGTTCGTGACGTGGCGCGTTCGATCGAGTGGTATGGCCACATGTTCGGCTTCGAGCCCGTGGTCGTGAACCCGCCCAACGACGTGCCCGTGTACGCCGTCCTCGACCGCGACAGCGTCTCGCTTCACTTGCTGCGCAAAGACGAGGCGCCGCATGGGCTGGGTGGCTTTGTTGAGGCGCAGTTCGTCATCGATGGCGGACTCGACGAGCTGTTCGAGCAGATCAAAGAGCGCGGCGTGAAGGTGATCCAATCACCGCTGGACCGCCCTTGGGGTTCTCGCGACTTCATCGTGGCGGATCTCGACGACAATCTCGTCTGGGTCTCCGTGCCGCTTACGCGCTGAGCGCCGGCACACTCGGCGAACATGGGTGCTCGTCAACCGCACGAAATGCCCACACCACTTCACACCGCCACACGCTGGTCGCGGATTCCGCGCAGCGCCCTCGAAACGCGCTGCGATGTCGCTCAGCCAAGTCCTGGCTCTCGAGCTCTCGCTCGAGCTGCGACCGGGAGGATTCTCGTTGCTCTCACTTTGTCCGGGTGCTGCAGTCGTCGCTGCGACGCCCCGCGTGTGACGAGGATCTCGTCCGGTGCGAGCACGAGCCAGCCGACATCGGCCCAGCAGCCAAACGGATTGTCGTGGGTATAGGTCCGCGTCCACTTGATCGCGTTCTCGGACAGCTCGCCTTCCTTCGTCCGTACCAGGACGCGAAAGTTGACGAGCTTGAAGGCGACGAGCTCGCCGCCCAAGACTTCGACAACGCCGGCGACCGGTGAGGTGAGACGCGCGATAGTTTGCGATCACAGAGCACGTCGAGGACACGTGCTGGCTTCGTTGTCCCCGCGAGCTTGGTCGCGATGGCGTGGCCGTTCGGAACCACAGCGCGGAGCTGTTCGAGCACCTCGACGAGTTGCATGGATGGACGTTAGCCTCGGACCCGTCGCGTACGATGCGCGCATGCATGCCCGCCATCGTTCTGCACCAGTGGTCGATCTCTCCGTTCTGCCGCAAGGTTCGCGGCATCCTCGAGCACAAAGGGCTCGCCTTCGAGACGATCGATTACAACGGCCTCCGGGCACGCAAGGCGAGCGGACTGACGCCGGCCGGCAAGCTGCCCGTGCTCGACTACGACGGCGAGCGCATCCAGGACTCGAGCGACATCGCCGCGTTCCTGGAGGCCAAGCATTCCGAGAAGCCGGTGTTCCCGAGCGATCCGGTCGCGCGCGCGAGCGCGGCGATCTGGGAGGACTGGGCCGACGAGTCGCTGTACTGGTTCGAGGTCTACTTTCGATTCATGTATGACGACGCGCGCGCGAAGTC
>JACCYD010001352.1 GCA_013696695.1 Deltaproteobacteria bacterium
GCGTACATCCACGACAAGGCCTCGGTGATCGGCGATGTCGTGCTCGGGGATCACGTGAACGTCGCGGCCTCCGCGTCGGTGCGTGCCGACGAAGGCTCGCCGTTCTTCATCGGCTCGTCGTCGAACATCCAGGACGGCGTCGTGATCCACGCGCTCAAGGATCGCTACGTCCAGGTCGGTGGTGAGGAGTGGGCGGTCTACGTCGGCCGCAACGTGTCGATGGCCCACGACGCGCTGGTGCACGGGCCTTGCTACGTCGGTGACGATTCGTTCATCGGCTTCAAGGCCGTCGTGCACGACTCCGTCGTCGGCGAGCGGTGCTTCATCGGGATCGGTGCGGTGGTGGTCGGCGTCGAGATTCCGGACGGCAAGTTCGTGCCGCACGGCATGATCCTCGACTCGCAGGCGAAGGTGAAAGACTTGCCGCCCGCGAGCGAAGCGCACGCGCACTTCAACGCGGACGTGGTCGAGGTCAATCGCGGGCTCGCGGCCGCGTACCACCAGACGCACGGCAGCGGCAGCAACGGTCATAGCAACGGCAGCAGTGGCAACGGCACCAGTGGCAACGGCCACGGTAACGGGAACAAGCCCAAGGTCACGCGCCCGCACGCAGGGCGCCAAGCAGGCTGGGACGTCCCGGCCACCCACGACGATCGCTTCTAAAAGGAGGACATCATGTTGTTCATCGGAATTCTCGTCGGAGCGATCGCGTGCTCCATCTACTTCTCGCTGCGGTGCTTCTTCCGCGTCGAGCAAGGTCATGTCGGCGTGCTCAGCACGTTCGGCGCCGCCAAGAAGACTGCGCAGAAGGAGCTCGTGCAGTACCCGCCGGGCCTCCACTTCAAGTGGCCGTGGCAGCGCGTGCACTGCGTCGCGATGATGGAGCAGAGCCTCGAGCTGTCGGGCGAGGAGGGCGGTCGCACCGCGATGGCGGACGACGGCACCATTCTGCGGTTCGACTCGATCTTGCGATTTCAACCGGTGCCCGAGGAGCTCGAGCACTTCCTGTTCGATCTCAAGAGCCCCCACGAGCACATCACCGGCCTGTTCACGTGCTTGCTCCGCAACGAGATCGCGAACTTTCAACCGCCGCCGTCGGAGGAGGCCCCGACCGCGGCCACGCACGTCGGTGCCTATGCCTCGATCCGCAGGCAGCGGGTGCTGCTCAACCGCCGGATCGAAGAGTTCTGTCGCAAGGACATCGGCGGTCGCTACGGCGTCAAGTTCAACGCTGTCGATCTCACCGACGTGTTGCCGCCCGACGAGCTGGCCGACGCCCTCAACGCGGTGATCAACGCGCAGACCGAAGCCGAGAGCATGTACGCGCATGCCGAGGCCGAAACCCAGCAGCGCGTCGTCGCTGCGGAAGGCGGCGTCGAGGTCGCGAAAGCCCGCGGGCTCGCCGTCGAACGCGAGATCGAGACGCTTGGATCATTTCTCGCGGAGCTCGATCGCGCCAACACGCTCGGCGACTACGTCCAGCGCCGCCGCGCCGAAGTCATCTCCCAATCCCGCACCCTGTACATGAGGAGCAGCTCGTGAGCAACGACCATCAGTTCGTGTTCGGAATCCTGATCGGCCTCGCCCTGATCCCCGCGCTGGCGCTCTCGCTGCGGATGTTTCGTGTCGAGGTCGAGGATGGGCAGGCCCTCCTCGTCACCCGGTTCGGCAAGCTCCACAAACAGCTCGCGCGCCCCGGTTGGCACTGGCTGGTCGATCGGATCATGCCGTGGACCAAGACGTACCCGGTCTCGCTGCAGAGCGACTTCCGCGACTTCCCGAACATCTGCATCAACGATGCGCGTGGCACCACGATCGTCGTCGATGTCTGGCTCGAGTTTCGCGTCGTCGATCCTGCGAAGGCCACGTTCGAGATCGCGGACTGGAATCACGCGCTCAAGAATCTGGTCTCTCACGCCGTGATCTCGATCCTCGGCAATCGCGAGTTCAAGCAGATCCTCACCGACCGCACCGAGCTCGGCGAGAAGCTGCGCGCGGATGTCGGCGGCGAGACTGCGCGCTGGGGTATCCAGGTCGAGGTCGCGTTCATCAAGAACATCAGTCTGCTTCCCGAGGTCAGCCAGCAGCTGTTCCACGCGGTGGCTGCGCGGCTCGAGCGCGCGAAGGCCGACATCGAGGAGCACGGCCGCCAGGAAGTCGCGAAGCTCCACGCTGACACCAGCGCGAGGCTCGCCACGCTGGTCGCCGAGGCCAAGGGGCAATACCCCGCCGCGGTCGGTCGCGCGTACGCCGCGCTCAAGAGCAAGCCTGCGGTATTCGCCGCGTACACCGAGCTCTACGAGCTGTCGATGATGCGACCGAGCCAGACGGTCGCGTTCAAGGACTTCGAGGCGGGCGAGATGCGATCGGTCGAGGCAGCGATGCTGCAGGGGCCGGCGAGCTAGCCTACTTGCCGCAGCGCCATTCCTTGGTGCACGTCACTTCTTTGATCGTGCGTGCGCCCGCGCCGAGATAGAAAGCGCGCGTGGCTACCGGCTTGCCCGGCACGATCGGCGGATCCTTCGGGCAGGTGTTGCCGAACATCTTCACCATCGTCAGCGTCTTGCCGTCGTCGAAGGCGTCGACGCCGTTCTGACGCTTCGCGAAGATCGGCGTCCACATCACGAGCTGGTCCTTCGCGAAGTCGGGGCCTTTGACGTCTTTGGGATCCAGGCACCTCAGATGAGTCATCAGCTCACCGCGCGTCTTGAGGAGCTTGTACTTCTGGTCGCCCGGTTTCATCTTGCAGCCCTCGGGTGATTTGAACCACCCGAGTATTCGGCCGAGGTTCTTGGTGACTTCGGGGCAGGGGCCGGGCTTGGGATCGGCGAATGCCGTCGAGCTGGCGAGGAGAATCAGGAGGAGCGACCGCATGAGGCCGATCGTAACACCGCGTCGATGCGTCCGTTCACGCGGCGTGTGCAGCCGACGGCTCGCGCTTTCGCTCATCGCAGACCCGGCGGCGGAAGGCGGAAGGCGGA
>JACCYD010001337.1 GCA_013696695.1 Deltaproteobacteria bacterium
GCTCGGGGCTCGGCGGCTCGGGGCTCGGCGGCTCGGGGCTCGGCGGCTCGGGCTTCGGCGATTCCGGTTTGATCTCGGCCTTGGCCTCGACGGCGGGCGCGTTCGCCGGCATCTGCGACGTCGTCACGACCAACGCGCGCGCGTCCTCGAGCGTCTTCTTGGCGTCCGTGGCAGATGCCTTGAACCCGCCATACTTGACGATATCGCAGCGCTCGAGCCAGCCGGCGATCAACACGCGCTCCTCGCGCGACGCCGAGCCGTCGAGCTTCTTCATCAGCTCGCTGGTCGTCAGGTCTCCGCCCCGCGTCGCCACGTGGCGGCTGCCGACGTATTCGCGGATGACCTCGACCATCTGCGCGTAGCCCTTCTTGCGGTCGTCGTCGCGGTCGAGAATTCCCGACTCCTCGATCTCCATCAGCTTGTGTAACGCGCGATCGCTCGCGCTATCGAATTTGCGCGGCACCGCGATCGCCCCACCCACCAGGAATCCGCGCCGCTTGCGAGCACGCAGATACGCGATCAAGCCGATCAGGATCGTGAGCCCTGCCGCTCCACCGATCGCGACGTAGAGCCAGAACCAATCGCGCGCCAGCAGATCGGTGGGCGGCGCATCAGCGCGCATCGCCTTCGGATCGTCGACGACATCGCCGAGCACACCTTCGACGCGTAGCTTGACCTGGTTCGTCGCGACCTGATTGGCCTTCCCCATCGTGGTGTACGTGACCGCGATGCCCGGCATTGTTAGATCGCCGAGCTCCCACGCGATCACCTCGAGCTGCCACTCGCGCTGCGTGCGGCCGTCGCCCGTCGGCTTGTCTTCCGACAACCTGCGCACGACCTCGAAGGCACTGCCGAGCTCGAGCGGCTCGCGGAGGTTGACCTCGACGCCCGCGCCGAACGTCGCGGTGATGAACACGGTGAACTTGTTGCCGAGCCGGACCACCGTCGGGCTCGCCGCGGCGGACACCGTCGGGGCGCTGACGTCGTTCGGCACCTGAATGATGCGTGGGCCGGAGCCCGAGCCGCTGCCTGCAGCCGAACCCGTGCCCGCACCCGAACCTTGCGAACCGGTGCCGGGTGCACCCGAGCCCGTGCCCGGCGCATTCGGATCTCCGGAGCCTTGCGAGCCCGTGCCCGGCGTGGCTTGCGAGCCCGTGCCCGGGGCTTGCGAGCCCGTGCCGGGTGACGCTTGCGAGCCCGTGCCCGGTGCCGGATCTGGGCCAGGACCCGGCGCTGCCGAGCCGGCTGACGAGCCCGAGCCACGCGTCGGCGGCCCCCACGGATCGTCGAGGTCCGGCGACGGCTGCGCGACCGCGATCGCCGAGCCGGAGATCACCAGCATGACGACGAGCGCGCGCTTGATCCGCGCGAGCACACGAGGCATCGAGCGCGTCATCCGTGCGCCATCCTCTTCGCGCGCGCCTTGAAGAATGCGATCAGCGCGTCGACGTAAGGCTCGTTGGTCTTGACCTCGACGATGTCGACGTTGAGCCGGCGCAGCGCCGCCTCGCGTTGCGCCTTGGCCACCGCCGCACGGCGCGAGAAATCGCGGCCTGCGTAGCCGCTGGTATCGATCTCGACGAGCTGACCGGTCTCGAGATCCTCGAGCATGACGATGCCGATCTTCGGCAACGCGCTCTCGAGCGGATCGCCGACGACGACCGGCACCAGCTCGTGGCGGACGCGCGCGATCCGGGCCGCGTTCTCCCAGTTGTCCGACAAGAAGTCGGAGACCAGGAACACGATCGAGCGCCGCCGCATCACCTTGTTCAGCAGATCGAGCCCGGCGCCGAGATCGGTCGCGCGCGATTGCGGCTCGAACGCGAGGATCTCGCCGATCACGCGCAGCACGTGCCGGCGTCCCTTCTTCGGCGGCACGAAGCGCTCGACCCTGTCGGTGACGATGAACAACCCGACGCGATCGTTGTTCTTGATCGCCGAGAACGCGACGACCGCCGCGAGCTCCGCGGCGACCTCGCGCTTCGACAGGCCGCGCGAGCCGAAGAAGCCCGACGCGCTCATGTCGACCATGAGATTGACGGTGCGATCGCGCTCTTCGACGAACTGCTTGACGTGCGGCGTGTTCATGCGCGCGGTGATGTTCCAGTCGATCGTGCGAACGTCGTCGCCCGGGTAGTACTGGCGCACGTCGGAGAAGATCAGGCCGCGGCCCTTGAACACGGAGTGGTATTGCCCCGACAGCTGCTCGTCGACGAGGCGACGCGCCGCGATCTCGATCTTGCGCGCCTTCTTGAATAGCTCCGCAGTGGTCAGGGCCATGGGTGCCTTACGGGACCGGCAGGTACTCGAACACGCGGCGCACGACGTCCTCGGGCGTCACCTCCTCGGCCTCGGCC
>JACCYD010001348.1 GCA_013696695.1 Deltaproteobacteria bacterium
CTCGAGGGCTCAGGTTTGGGCCGCAACTCCCGCCCGTAACCGGTGTCTGGGCGCCTTGCCCGGGGTGTGGATTCCTAGGAAAGTCGGGTCGCCATGCCCGATCCCACCCAAGTCCTGCGTTCTCCCGGCGCCGATCCCGAAGTCGCAGTGCCGAGCAACCCGTGCGTGATGCTGATCTTCGGCGCGTCCGGAGACCTCACGAAGCGGCTGCTCGTTCCGTCGATCTACAACCTCGCCTGCGACGGCTTGCTGGCGGAGAACTTCGCGGTGCTCGGCACGGCAAACAACGTCTGGACCGATGAAGCGTTTCGCGAGTACCTGACGACCGAGATCAAGAAGTTCCACACCCGCAAGGAATTCGATCAGGGCGTCTGGGACAAGCTGGTCCAGAAGTTCCACTACGTGTCGGGAAGCTTCACCGAGCAGAAGGTCTACGCCGAGCTCAAGACGCGGATGACCACGCTCGACGACAAGTTCGGGTGCCAGGGCAACAAGCTGTTCTACTTCGCGGTGGCGCCGAAGTTCTTCGGCACGCTGTGCGACAACCTCCACAACAACGGCTTCAAGGAGGGTGACGGCTGGAAGCGGATCATCGTCGAGAAGCCGTTCGGCACCGACCTCGCGAGCGCGCTCAAGCTCAACCGGGAAGTGCTCGCGAACTGGCAAGAGAACCAGATCTATCGCGTCGATCACTACCTCGGCAAAGAGACGGTTCAGAACCTGCTCGCCTTCCGATTCGCGAACGGCATGTTCGAGCCGCTGTGGAACAAGAACTACATCGACAACATCCAGTTCAACGTCTCCGAGTCGGTCGATGTCGAGGGCCGCGGCGGCTATTACGATCACTCCGGCGTGCTGCGCGACATGATGCAGAACCACATGTTCCAGATGCTGTCGTATCTGTGCATGGAGGTGCCCGGCTCGTTCGAGCCCGACGCGATCCGCGACGAGAAAGCGAAGCTGCTGCAATCGGTGCGGCGCTACACGCCCGAGGAAGTCGCGCGCTACGTCGTGCGCGGCCAGTACGGTCCATCGCAGTCGAAGCCGGGCTATCGCGAAGAGAAGGACGTCAATCCGCAGTCGAAGACGGAGACGTACGCCGCGGCGCGGTTCGCGATCGACAACTGGCGCTGGGAAGGCGTCCCGATCTATCTGCGCTCGGGCAAGGCGCTGTGGAAGCGCGGCACCGAGATCGTCGTCGAGTTCAAGAAGGCACCCGCGGTGATCTTCAAGGGCACGCCGGTGACCGAGCTCGGCGCGAACCGCCTGGTGTTCCACATCCAGCCGTACCAGGGCATCGAGATCCAGTTCGCTGCCAAGACGCCCGGCCCGGCGATGCGGCTGCAGCCGGTGCACATGAAGTTCGGCTACGGCGACGCGTTTCGCGGCTCTCGCTACACCGGCTACGAGGTCATGATCTATTCGGCCTCGCGTGGCGATGCGACGCTGTTCTCGCGCGGCGATCTTGTCGAGGCTGCGTGGCAGGTGGCGCAGCCGATCGTCGATCACTGGGCCGCGACGCCCGCAGACTTCCCGAACTACGTGCGCAGCACGTGGGGCCCGAAGGCTGCCGCCGAGCTGATCGCCAAGGATGGCCGGCGCTGGCACGAGGTCGTCACCGAGGACGTGCTCAAGCAGTCGGCGCTGTTCCGGGACGGCGATCCGGTGTTCATGGATCAGGTGATCATGGCGCTCGAGCCGCTCCAAGCCTATGGCGGTGAGATCGTGATCCAGAAGGGCGATCCGGGCGCCGAGATGTACGTCATCGAGCAAGGCGAGATCGAAGTGCTCGACGACGCCGGCAAGGTGATCAAGGTGCTGACCGACGGTGACGTGTTCGGGGAGGTGGGCGTGCTCACCTCGGCGCCGCGCAACGCGACCTGCCGCGCGAAGAGCCCGACGGACCTGTATCGGCTCAACAAGTCCGACTTCAGCCGCATCCTGCGCGACAACCCGAACTTCGCGACGGCGATTCGCCAGGTCGCGAAGGACCGGTTCAACCTCGACGTCAAGACCGAGAGCCTGACGAAGCCAGACTAATCACAGTGTTGGCCGCTCACCCCGTGTATGATCGCGGTGTGAGTCGTTCGACACTCGTCGCGTGTGCAG
>JACCYD010001360.1 GCA_013696695.1 Deltaproteobacteria bacterium
GCCAACACGGCTCGCGAGGTCGCGCAGCGTCTTGGTCCGTCGCTCCGACAACATCTGGCTTGTCACCTCGGTGACCGGATGGAACAGCCCGCCCACGGCACCGGACTCGTCGGTGATCGGACTGAACGAGAACGTGAAGCACGTCTCCTCCAAGAACCCGTAGCGGTCCAGGAACATGCGCATGTTCTCCAGATACGCGCTCTTTCCGGACCACGCCGACGCGTACGCCTCGCCGATGACCGGGAACGCCGAGGCCCAGCATTCGCGGAAGTCCTGCCCCATCGCGATCGGATGCTTCGCGCCACAGATCGGCCAATAGCCATCGTTGTAGATCTGCACGTGGCCGGGACCCCACACCAGCGAGATCGGAGAGTTGGATGCCTGCGCGAGGCTGACCGTGGTTCTCAGACTCTGCGGCCACGACTCGATGGGACCGAGCGGAGTCTTGGACCAGTCCATGGCCTTGATCACCAGGGCCATCTCCCCGCCGCCTACGAGCCAGTCGACGCGCACGTCGCTTCGCCCCGGCGACGACAGCAACTCGGAATCACTCCTGTGCGTGTCCGTCATGTTCCCCTCTCCCTCTCCCTCTCCCTCGCATTTCGAAATTCTCGATGATCGATCGATCGTCCACGCGCGTCGAGCGGCTATGCGGCCGGCCAACCCGTCAGGTGCTCGACAGGCTTCATGCGGGCGATGCGCCGGGCGGCGTCCGTCGCGATCAGCTCGCCGCGCGTCACAACGCTCACCGTCGGCATCGTGACAGATTTAGCCGTGGAATACGTAGAATTACGCCGCGAAGGCGGCACGCGCACCAGCGGCCAGGCTCTCGGTGTGGCTTCGAGCCGACCGGCCCTGAGAGCCCAGATCCGTGCTGTTCCGACCTTTGGTGGTGGAGAGCTACTTGTCTTTGCCGACGACCCAGAACTTCAAGTTGGCGATGACGCCCGCTTGGAGCCGCACGGGAACTTCGTACTTGCCGAGCGCCTTGACGGCGGCATCGAGGTTCACCCAGCGGTGATCGATCTCGACGCCGGCCTTCTTGAGCTGCTCTGCGATGTCGCGCGAGGTGACGGAGCCGAACAGCTTCTCGTCTTCACCGACCTGACGCTCGAACTGGAGCGTCATGACGTTGATCTTCGCGGCGACCTCGGTGGCGGTGGCCTTTTCCTTCGCGACCTTCTTCTCGATCAGCGACTTCTCGTGATCGAGGCGGTTCTTGTTACGAACCGTCGCGCTGACGGCCATGCCACGCGGCACGAGGTAGTTGCGGCCGTAGCCGGGCTTCACGGAGACGAGCTCGCCGGCCTTGCCGAGGTGCTCGACGTCCTGCGTGAGGATGATTTGCATCGCCATGGCTTAGTCTCCCGTGACCGAGAACGGCAGGAGCGCGAGCATGCGCGCGCGCCGGATCGCGGTGGAGATGACGCGCTGCTGGCGAGCACTCGCACCGCTGATGCGGCGCGGGATCATCTTGCCGCGGTCGGTGACGAACGACCGCAGGATCTGCGGGTTCTTGTAATCGATCTTGGCAACGACCTCGTCGGAGAGCAGCTTGCGCTTGCCTCCGCCCATGCCGCCGCGACCTTTGCCGCCGCGCCGGTCGTCGCCATCGCGATCGCCCATTCCATCATCTGCATCCATACGCATGGTCATGGCTTACTCCTGCGTCTCGGGGTTGGGGGGAATCTCGACGTCCTCGAAGCCGGGGGCGGTGTACTCGTCCGGATCCGCTTCGGTCGGGTCGGGCGCGCGCGACAGGAACAAGTCCTCCTCGTCCGCCGCGGTCTGCGCCGCCTTGTCGTAGGACGCATCGTCGATCTCGCTCGGCCGCGCGCCGACGTCGACATCGGTGTCGACCTGCACGGTAAGGAAGCGGATCACGTTGTCGAGCATGCGGAGGTTACGCTCGGTCTCCTCGACGACACCCGGCTGCGCCAGGTAGAGCCAGTAGAGGTAGATGCCCTTGCGCTCCTTGGCGACTTCGTAGGCGAGCCGACGCTTGCCCCAGTTGTCGACCTTGAGCACCTTGCCACCCATGTTCTCGATGATCCCGCGGATGCGGGTGTTCACCTCGGCAACGCCTTCGTTCGGCGTGTTGGGGCGGAGGATGTACGTGGTCTCGTATTCGCGTGCCGTGTTCGGCGTGTCTCGTAGTGATTGCAGGCGTGCCATGTAAGTTCCTTGTGGATGTAAAGCCCGCCGTTGGCGACGACGAGCAAGGATTCGAAGAGGCGGGTCTATATCACGGCAGGAGGCGATGGGAACAGGCTCGGACGGGCGTTGTGCTTGTTCATCGCGGGCAGGATGCCGTGGGCGAGGACCGCCGCGATGTCCTCGCAGCCGGCTGAAATCATTTTGGAGACGCCGTCCTCGTGGGCCTTCGGGAAGTCCGCCAGGACCCAGCCGGCCGCATCATTGCGCGCCCCGGCGGCCGACGGGTCCCCGCGCCCGACGCCCATCCGCAGGCGCTGGAACTTGTTGCCCAGCTGCTCGGTGATCGAGCGCAGCCCGTTATGGCCACCGTGGCCACCGGCGCTCTTGAGCCGGACGATGCCGGCCGCGAGGTCGATCTCGTCGTGCACCACGAGGATGTTCTCGACGTCGACCTTGTGGAACTGCGCGGCGCGCATCACCGCGAAGCCCGACAGGTTCATGAACTCCATCGGCTTGAGCAACTGAGCACGTACGGCCACGCTGCCGGGCACGCCGATCAAGCCGGAGGTGACGAGACCCCCGTGCTTGTCGCTCCACTCGGGGAGGCCGTTCTCGCGCGCGAGCGCGTCGACGACCATGAAGCCGATGTTGTGGCGGTTGCGTGCGTACTTCGCGCCCGGATTTCCGAGCCCGACAACCAGCCACATCTAGGTCGTCTCCGTGCTCGTCCACGTGCTCGTGTCACGTGCTCCTGCACGTCCACGATCTGCGGCTTCGCGACCGCCGTGCAGCGACCGTGTCGTCCGTGTGGCGTGGCGTTCGGGTCGGCCGGACGCAAGACCAGCCTCCGCCAAGCCAGGACGGTCCTGGTGGTGTGCTGACGACGTGCACGAGTACGTGCACGTGCACGTGGCACGTGGCACGTGCACGATCACTACTTCTTGGCGGGCTTGGCAGCCGGAGCGGCGGCCTTGCCGGCAGCCGGAGCAGCCTTCGCGTCCTTGCCAGCAGCGGCAGGAGCAGCCTTCGCGTCCTTCGCGCCCGCAGCCGGAGCAGCTGCAGCCGCAGCGCCTTCGGCCGGAGCCGCGCCCTCGGCGACCACCGCAGCGGCCTCTTCCTCGGGTGCCGCGCAGGTGACGACCGCGAGGTCGCGACCGGTGACGACGGCAACGCCGGTCGGCAGCGTGACGCCGGAGACGTGGATCACGTCACCGATCTCGAGCGGCGAGACGTCGACGGTGAGCGTCACCGGGATGTCCGACGGCTTCGCGCGCACTTCGAGCTTGCGCATCACGATGCGGATCTGACCGCCGTTGATCGCGCCTGCCGGCTTGCCGATGAACTCGAGCGGGACGTCCGCGTTGACTTCCTTGTTCGGATCGATCGCGAGGAGATCGACGTGCGTGATCTCGCGGCGGATCGGATGGAGTTGGTACTCCTTGACGAGCGCGTGGACCGAGCGGCTCTGCGCGCCGGCTTCGCCTTCGATCGTCACGTTCAGCACGGTGTTCTGTTTGCGAACGGGATCGAGCGCGCCCTTGAGCTGCTTGACGTCGATGACGATCGAAAGCGGCTCGATCTTGCCACCGTCGGTGGAGACGCCGTAGCAAACGCCCGGGACCTTGCCCTGCGTGCGCAGCTTGCGAGCCTGGCCCTTGTGACCGGAGAAATTACGAACCGTGACCGTGAGCTTTCCGACTTCCATGACCGTCTCTCTTGTTCTCTGTTCTCAAACAAACAGCGAGCTGATCGAATCGCCGTGGTGAATACGCTTGATCGCTTCGCCGAGCAACCGTCCGACGCTCTTGACGCGAACCTTGGGGCACGCTGCCCCCATCTCCGACGACGGGATCGTGTTGGTGACGACCACGTGCTGGAGAGGCGAATCGTTGATGCGCTGGACAGCTTTACCCGAGAACACCGCATGGCTGGCGCAGCACGACACGCTGGCGGCGCCGGCGTTGATGACCGCGTGGGCCGCGTTGGTGAGGGTGCCGGCGGTATCGATGATGTCGTCGACGATCACCGCCTTCTTGCCGCGGACATCACCGACGATGTTCATGATCTCGGAGACGTTCGGGGCGGGACGCCGCTTGTCGATGATGGCCAGGCTGGCGCCGAGGCGCTTCGAGAACGCCCGCGCGCGCTCGACACCACCGGCATCGGGCGACACGACGACCGTGTCGTCGCCGCCGTAGCCGAGCATCCGCAGCTCCTCGATCAACACCGGCATCGCGTACAAGTGATCGAACGGGATGTCGAAGAAGCCCTGGATCTGACCCGCGTGGAGATCCATCGCGAGCGCGCGATCGGCGCCAGCGGCGACGATGAGGTTGGCGACCAGCTTCGACGTGATCGGCGTGCGCGGCTTCGCTTTGCGATCTTGCCGCGCGTATCCGAAGTACGGGATGATCGCGACGATGCTGCCGGCCGACGCGCGCTTGAGCGCATCGATCATGATCAGCAGCTCCATGATCGACTGGTTCGGCGGCGAGCACGTGGGCTGGACGACGAAGCAGTTGACGCCGCGAACGTTCTCGCCGATCTCGACGTAGATCTCGCCGTCCGAGAAGTGCGTGACGTCGGCGCGACCGAGCGGAATCTCGACGAACTTGCAGATCTCGTCTGCCAGTGCGC
>JACCYD010001356.1 GCA_013696695.1 Deltaproteobacteria bacterium
GAGCACGTCGGGCCGCGCGAGCGCGAACATCAGGAACATGTCGACCGACCACGGCCCGATGCCGCGGATCGGCAGCAGCATCGCGGACACCTCGTCGTCGGTGGCCGCGGGCAGCTTCTTCGGCACCAAGCGTTTCTCGATGACATGGCGCGCGAGATCTTTGAGGGCAGCGGTCTTGGCGCCCGACAGCCCCGCGCCGCGCAGGTCGGCGTCGGGAGTCTCGAGCAACTTCGCCGCGCCGGGAAAGCGACCGCGTGGAAACAGCGCGAGGACGCGGCCCCAGATCGTGCGGGCGGCGGCGCCGGACAGTTGCTGGCCGACGATCGCGCGCGCGAGCGACTGGATCGCATCGGAGGTCGGCGCGATGGTCGGGACACCGTGTTGCGCGATCACCAGCGCGAGCGCTGGGTCCGCCTCGGTCAGGTGCGAGAGCGCAGCGGTCCAGTCGACCTCGGGCATGCGGGCGACCATGCCACGGGTGGGCCACTGCGGCTTGCACAGTCGTTGCGGCGTCACAGCGACATCACGACCGCGCCGAACGCGACGAGAGCTGCACCGATCAGCTCGGCGCGCACCGGGCGTTCGCCGATCGCCCACGCGAGCAACGCGGCGAACAGTACCGACGTGTTGCGCAGCGTCAGCACGTAGCCCGAGCCGCCGAGGGCGAGCGCTTCCATCAAGATCAGGAACGAGCCGCCGCAGACCAGGCCCATCAGCACGATGCGCCACGGCCGGCTGCGGAACGCGGCGATCAGTGCCGTGCGGCCCGAGCGTCCGAACCAGACGATGCGGATCACCGCGGCGAGTGCGAGCGAGACGCCGAACGTCGCCGACGCGCTGCCACCGTCGAGCAGCGCCGCCTTGTACGACAGGTGGTAGCCGGCGATCGACGCCGCGCACAGCGTCGCCCAGCCGATGCCGCTCGCACCCTTGCCGGCGGCGCCCCTGCTCTGGTGATGAGCACCGAGCCCGGCGAGGATCAAGCCGCACAGCACCATGCCGCTGCCGGTCGTCGACGAGACGGTGACCAGCTCGTCGAACAGGATGATCGACAACGGCCACACGACGAGCACCGCGCCGCCACGCGACACGGTGTAGACCGGCCCGAGCCTGCCGCGATCCATCGCGAGCGCGAGCGTCGCGAAGTAGACGGCCTCGAACCCGCCGGCGACCGCGGTGTAGATCATCGACTCGGTCGTCGCGAACGGTTGATCGCCGAGTCCCCAGCGGATCGCCGCGATCACACAGGCGAACAGGGCGGCGACGCAGATCGCTCCGACCAGCCCGCGATCCTTGTCGGGCTCGACGCGCAGCAGCGCGTTCCACCCCGCGTGGAGGAACGCCGAGAACAGCACGAGCCCGACGATGGCCAACGCGCGGCCTTACTTCGCCGGCGCGCTCGGTTTGTCGAGCGCGTCCTTCGCGAGCACCGTCCAGTCGCTCTTGCCGTGACCCTCGTCGATCACCGCGTCCATGCGATCCGCGATCGCGGGCAGCACCGCGAGGGTGAGCTCCGCCCGCTTCGCCTCGTCGAGCATCAGCCGCGCGTCCTTGCGCGCCATCGCGAGCTCCCACGAGGCCTCGCTCCAGTTGCCGTCGAGCATGCGCTTGAGACGGGCATTGATCGTGGTGCCCGGGTTGAACGCGTCGAACAGCTTGGCGGCCTCCTCGGGCGCGACGCCGGTGGCCTTCGCGAGCATCAAGAAATCGGCGAGCCCGGTGGTGACGAACATCAAGAACAGATTGCCGAGCAGCTTGAACGCCGCGGCGCCGTCGGTGCGCGCGCCGAGCTCGACGAGCTTGCCGGTCATCAGCTCGAGCGCGGGGCGCACGGATTCGATCGCTTTCGGATCCCCGGACACCAGCATCAGGCCCGTCGATTCGAGCGCGTTCTGCGGGCCCATGAACACCGGTGCGTGGACGAACGCCACACCACGCTCCTTCCAGCGCGCGGCGCGTGCGGCCGTGCCGGTGGCGGAGGTCGTGGTGTGATCGACGATCACGACGCCGGGATCGAAGCCGGCGCGTGCCCGCTCGAGGATATCGTCGACGGCATCGTCGTCGGACACCGAGAGGTGCACCCGCGACGCGCCGCGGACGGCCTCGGCCGGATCGTCGAACGCCTTGGCGCCGAACACCTCGAGGGCGGCCGCGCGGGCGTGGTTGCGGTTCCACACCGCGACGATCTCACCGCGCTTGCACAGCGCACGCACGAATCCCGATCCCAGCATTCCGGTACCCAAGAACGCGATCATGCGCGCAGTCTACTCCGTGTACCCTACGGTCATGGAGCGACGCTGCGGCGAGTGCAAGATCGAGCTCGAGCCCATCAAGGTGCTCGACGCGACGAGTGCGGGGCTTGGCGGCGTGGGCGCGGGTCAGGTCGACCTGCAATACGCGCCGGCGTCCGCGGGAGGCAGCTGGTTCACCGCGACCACCAAGGGGGCCCACGCGGTGACCTGCCTGATCTGTCCGCGCTGCCGGCGGATCCAGCTCTACGGCGACTAATCGCGCTGCGCCCAGAACG
>JACCYD010001387.1 GCA_013696695.1 Deltaproteobacteria bacterium
CGCCGCCGCCGCCGTCACCACCGCCGCCATAGCCACCGCCGCCGCCACCGCCACCATAGCCACCGCCGCCACCGCCGTAGCCACCACCGCCACCGCCACGGAAGCCACCGCCACCGCCGCCGCCGCCGCGCTGCTGGCGCTGCTCGGCTTCGTTGACGCGGAGCGGGCGACCATCGAGGGTGCGGCCGTCCATACCCTCGATCGCCTTGGCGGCTTCCTCGGGGGTACCCATGGTCACGAACGCGAAGCCGCGCGAGCGGCCCGTTTCGCGATCAGAGACGAGGTGGACGTCGCTGACGGTTCCGAACTCTTGGAACGCGGCGCGGACGCCTTCTGCATTGGTGTTGAAAGAGAGATTGCCAACGTACAGACGAGTGTTCATCGCTTGCTCGATCTGGCCCAAAACCTAGATTCAACCCGCCCCAGAGGGGGCCATCAGTGCTCGAAAGCGGGTTTCAGAACGGATTTCTGAATTGTTCCCACTGAGCACCGGAGAGGCGAAACCGACCGACGAGCCGTGGCAAGGGCCATTGTTACTCCGTGCGCGTTGTGATCGCCATCGACAAGTACAACGAGGGCACAAGCTTGCGGATCTTCTAGGAGAAAAACGCAGAAACTGAGGGCTCTCGTCAGGTGTCCGAATCCTCAACGAGTATGCTCGCCACGCATGTCTGAGGAGCGATCGCTGCTTCGCCGCTTGCGAGACCGCGACGAGCGGGCGTTTCGCGAGCTGGTCCAAGCGCATCGCGATCGCGTCTACAACATCTGCTACCGGATGTTGGGCAATCGCAGCGAGGCCGAGGACGTCGCCCAAGAGGTGTTCATCGCGGTGTTCAAGACGATCGATTCGTTCCGCGAGGAGTCGAAGTTCTCGACCTGGCTGTATCGAGTTGCCGTCAATCATTGCAAGAACCGGATCAAGTACCTGGCGCGCCGTCACGATCGGGATCGCGACGAGCTCGACGAGAACTCCGGCGGGATCAACGGAGCGACGACCGGCATGCCGGTGCGAGCGCCCCAGCCAGATCGCGCGCTCGAAGGCATCCAGATGGAGGAAGTCTTGCGCGAGGCGGTCAACAGCCTCGACGAGGAGCATCGCATCGTCGTCGTGTTACGCGACATCGAGGAGCTGTCGATCGAAGAGATCTGCGAGATCACTGACCTCCCCGACGGGACGGTGAAGTCGCGCCTCCACCGCGCGCGCCTCGCGCTACGCAAGAAGCTGCAGAAACACATGACGTCATGACGACAGACAACGAAGACGACATCATCGCGACGCTCAGTGACTACGTCGAGGGCACACTCCCTGCGGCGAAGAAGACCGAGGTCGAAGCCAAGCTGGCAACCGACGCGACGTGGAAGCGCATCCACGGCGAGCTGGTCGAGACCACGAAGTCCCACGACGAGATCTCGGGCTTGCTCAAGGCACGCAAGGAGCCGGCGCCGGAGTCGTTCACCAACGATGTCACCGCCACGATCCACAAGCGGTCGGCCGGTCTGTTCTTCGGGCGGCGCACGTTCGGCGATCGCGTGCCGTTCTCCGCGTTGCTCGTCGTCGCGGTGATCGGGCTGCTCGTGATCGGCTACATCCTGTGGTCGTCGCAGACCGGCTCGCTGAAGATGGACAAGCGTCGTGGCGAGACGCCCGGCTCGTCGATCGAAGTCGTCCCGAAGCCGTAGGACGTGGTGAGCCGCTACGCGCGGGTCTCTTGCAGCGAGTCGCAGAAATCGCGCAGCGGCTCGCGGCGCTCGGGCGGCACGTACTCGAGGTTGACCTGGCGATCGGTGACCTCGAAGAACGAGCGCTCCGCGTTGAGCAGATCTTTTTCGGCGCGATCGATCTCGGCACCGTCGATGTCCGACAGGCTCTTGCGCACGAGGTCAGCCTCCGGCGCGAGCTTGTTCTCGACGAAGAACCCGCCGAGGATGAGCTTCGCCTTGACCGCCATCGAGTGAACGTCGTCCTTGGTGCGGTGCGGTAGCGACAGCGCTTGCGAGAGCAACTCGGGCGCCGCCGGTGACGCGCGCTCGTACGCGCGGCGGACGATGAAGCCGAGGTCGAACAGCGCGAGGTGCGGGGCGAACACCATCTTCGACATTCGCGCCATGCCCGCGTAGTAGACGAAGTGGCAGCCGATCTCGCGGAGGATCTCGGGGCGATCCGCGAGCGTGCGCGCCAGCTTCCGATACTGGTGGAACACGTCGTAGACCGCGCGCAGGTTGCCCTTCTTGATCGCCTCGCGCAGATAGTTGTTGAAGAACCGGATCGCGAGCCGGAGCGTGTACTCGTCGTGATTCTCGTGTGCGCGACTCGCGATCACGCGCGTGGCATCGGAGAACACCGACACGGTGTCGGGCGCATGGGCGAGCGCGCGCATGAAGCCGAGCTCGAGCTGGAGCAATGCCTTGAACTCGTACCAGGTCTTCTCCTCGGAGATCATCTCGAGGGCCTCGTCGGAGAGACCGACGAAATCGGCGCGGTCGACGATGAACCACTCCTTCGGCATCCGCTTCTTGTACTTCTCGTAGTCGTCGAGCATGCACTTGAGCGCCCACGCGCCCTCGGCGGCGACGTCGCGATCGCTCCGATCCAGTGACTTGATGATGATCGTGCCGAGCTGGCCGATCCGGCGCAGCGCTTCTTGCTGTGCTTCGGCAGGCTCGCGACGGCGATCGGCGACGTTCGCGGCGATCGTGGTCGTGGCGTTCTGTAGCCGCACGACGAGGCGCGAGGGATCGATGAATCGAATGACGTAGAAGAAGTACGGCAGCAGCAGGGCCCAGCCGACGAGCGCGAAGATGACTGCGAAGGTGATCGCGTAGGTCGGCGCGAAGTCCGGGCCGACCATGAAATCGACCCACAGCACGTGGGCGGCGCCGACCGTGATGAACGTCAGCACGATCCGGTTGACGCGATCGGAGAGGAACATCTCGATCAGCTTCGGCGTGTGCATGTTCGCCGTGAGCGGGATCGCGAGACCGATCATGCCGATCAACATCGCGAGGACGTTGTTGTAGGCGCGCGCCATCGGCGACAGCACGTCGACGAGCTTCGAGTTGTCGTTATGGCCGGCGTAGCTCGCGCTGCTCCAACCCGGATAGCCGGCGCGACTCCACTCGAGGAAGAACTCGATCCCGAACAACAGCGTGAAGCACGTCAGTGCGAGCGCGAACGACCGGAGAAATAACCTACGCATCAGTCCGCCTCGTCCTCGAGGAACGCGAAGTAGCGCTCCGGTAGATCATCGAACTCGAGCGCGCCACCGCAGCTCGGACACTTGAACGCCGGCGGCTCGAGGTTCGACGCGAGGATCGCTGCCGACTGCAGCAAACGCTCCTCTTGATGATCGCAACCGATGCAGTGAAACGGTGCGAAGAACGAGGTCACGGTGCCGCGGCCGATCACGTCGCGCACCATCGAAGCTTGCAAGATGAACGGCACCGAGCAGGCGTGGAACTCGTAGCCCTGGATGCGCGCCTGCCGCAGGAACTCGCACCATGCGCGCACGCCGAGCGAGTTCATGTACGTCACCTGTGCGGTGTCGAACACGACGCGGCCGACCATCGCGGGCAACAGCTCGTCGAATCGCGTGGCTTCGGTGAAGTCGCCGCGCAACACGACGCGCGAGTGGTCGCTATTCTTTATGACTTGCCACTGCGTCAGCTTCGCAAGCAGTAGGGCCGCGCGCGGTTGATCGCCCAGCTTGTCGAACGCGACACCGGCGACCGTCTTGCCCTCGCGCGGCTGCGCCCACACGACGGAGCCCTTGATCGTCACCGCGGGCTCGCCCTCGGGGGAGATCGTCAGCTGCAACACCTGTCCCTCTGTCACGGGCTGCGTGATCATCAGCCTCACGCCATCGACCGACAGGTTCGACACCGTGGCATCGAGCTTGTTGCCCTCGAGCTCGACCGCCACCGCGAACGATTCAGCGCCATGACGCGGCTCGCCGAGCTGGATCGAGATCACGTCGTAGAGCTCGTCGGCGGTCATCGGCGAGATCAACAGCTCGTCGCACCCAGACGACGACACCAGCCGCATCTCGTCGCCGGTCAACAGCTTGCCGGCGACCAGGATCAACCGCGTGGTCGGGTTCTTGATCTTGAGCGCTTTTGCCGTCTCGAAGCCGTGTTCGACGTCGAGCACGACCAGGGCCGGCTCCTCCCGGTCGAACATGGCGGCGGCGTCGTCACCGCTCCGGGCGACCACCAGCTCGAGCCCTAACCTCTTGAACGGTGGCGCCGTGAAGTGCCGGAGCAGCTCGGGGTTGTTCGAGACCAGAACCTTGGGCACGGCCACGTCGAGGCTAACACCAGGCGAACGCTGGTGGTTGCGACGGTGTACAGGTTGTCTATCGAAGGCGACGCCTCCGCCATGCACGTCGCGGACGTTTCGCGAACATGGCGGCGGCACGGGAGATGCTCGATAGCAGGTCGTGCCCATTCAAACTCTCGCTCTTCGCGATCTCGTCCGTGTCACCGGCGGTGCCGGTGGCGCGATCCTCGGCGGCCTCGGAACTGCCATGAGTGGCGCCGGCGGCCTCGCGGGCGGCATCGGCGGTCTGCTCGGTGGCATCGGTCAGCTCAAGGTCGCCAAGGCGCAAGCCGCGCAGATCAGCGCCGGCGGCGGTGGCGGTGGCGGTGCTGGTCCAGGGGGGGGAGGGCCCGCACCCGGCGGCGAAGCGGGCCAGGCGATGGCCGCTGCGTCGGCGCCCATGTCGGCGCCTTCCGGCGGCGGCGGCGGCGACAGCATGACCCGCATCCTTACCAACGTCTCGATCTCGTAGAGATCGCGGCGTTGATCCGTCGCGCGCTCGCTTGCCCCAGCGACTGCGTGTTCCTGCCCCACTGCTCGGTCATCACCACATGAAACCTTTCAAAGCCATCTCCCTCGAAGATCTCTCTCGCGTCAGCGGCGGCTTCCTGCCGCTGCTCGGACTGATCGGTGCCGGTGCGTCCCTCGCAGGCCAGGTCACTGGTGCGATCGGTCAGTCCAAGGCCAAGAAGGCCGAGGCGATCATGGCGGAGGCGCAGGCCGGTGCCGCCCGCGGTGGCGGTGCGCCAGCCGCGGCCTCCGCGGGCCCCGCGCCGGCATCACCGACAGGCTCGGTCAGTGCGGATGGCCTGACCAAGATCACGACCAACGTCTCGATCAGCTAGCGGCGTCCCTAATTGGACGTAGTCGTGGTC
>JACCYD010001439.1 GCA_013696695.1 Deltaproteobacteria bacterium
TCTCCGCCGCGCTCGACGCCTATCGCGAGGCCGGTGGGCCTGCCGCGTGGCTCGACCTGTACTGGAAGGATCCGAACCGCCGCCGCGCGAAGCACATGAAGCCGATCGACATGCTCGGCATGGCGGCGCACTACTCGCCGAATCGCGAGGCGCCGGCCGGTCACGCGCATATCGACTGGCCGTTCGATCTCGAGACCGGCGAGTTTCGCCCCGCGGTGTGGGAGCGCTGGCGCGCGTGGGATCCGGTCAACATGGTCGACGCGCACGTCACCCAGCTTCGCCGCCTCCGCGCGATCTATATCGACTGCGGCACCAGTGACGAGTTCGCGTTGCACTGGGGTGCGCGTGCCCTGGTCAAGAAGATCCGCGCGCACAAGATCAAGGTGCACCACGAGGAGTTCGACGACGGACACATGAACATCCCGTATCGCTACGAGTCGAGCCTCCCGATCCTGGTCCGCGCGATCGAGATGTGACGGACGAGGCGGCCACATTGGTGCTCGAGGTGATCGCGCGCCCCGACGACGATGGCGTGCGCGCGGTGCTTGCCGACCTCCTGCAAGCCGCGGGTGATCCGCGCGGCGAGCTGATCTCCCTGCAGC
The DNA here is from genome assembly GCA_013696695.1 of Deltaproteobacteria bacterium. Classification (GTDB taxonomy): domain Bacteria; phylum Myxococcota_A; class Polyangia; order Haliangiales; family Haliangiaceae; genus JABFXX01. The sequence continues at coordinate 603 of JACCYD010001439.1, forward strand.
TGCTCGCATCGCGCGGCAATCGCGATCGCGACAATCGGATCCAGGAGCTGCTCGACACCCACGCGAAGAGCTGGCTCGGCTGGCTGCGCGACGCCGCGATCGCGTGTCGCTTCGATCGCGGCTTCCTGAGCCGGCTCGCGCTCGGCTCGGCGTGGGCAAGCGACGACGTGCGGTGGGACGATGCGGCTCGCGATGGCGCCCTCGCCACCGTCGAGGATCTGCTTCCCGGCAGCGAACGCGGCGCGATCTATCGCAAGTTCGTCACCAGCCCGGCGATGCCAAATTTGAGACGCGTCGCGGTGTACGACACCGCATCGCTCGATGCCCTCGCCAAAAGCACGGCAGCGATCGAGCACGTCGCGTGCGACTCGTTCACCTCGGACGTCGCGTATGCCGACGAGGATCGCCAGGAGCGTGTACGCGGACGACACATCGCCTACCGTCGCGCACGCGGCCTCGATCCTTACGACCTCACCGGCGACGACACCGATGACGAGTTCGAGGACGCGGAAGACACCGGCTGGATCAACACCGACGATCCGATCGCACGCGAGACCCACTACCGCCAGTTGTGGGAGGTCGTGGCGCGCAAGCCGTGGGTGACGTCGCTCGGCATCATGCTCGAACAGCTCGACCACATCATCCGGCTGCCCTGGTTCCCCCGGATCGAGGCGCTGACGATCGGAGGCGGTCAGGTCCGCGCCTGTCTGTCGCGCTGGCACGCACTCGGCCGGCGACGCATGACGCTGGTACCGGTTTCCTCGCTCGAGCCGTGCGAGCGCAGGTTCCCGTGGGACTTCAAGATCGAGGTGATTCCACGCGACCGCCGCGCGACGGCCTCGATCTCCGGCGAGTGGCTGATCATGCCGACCTCCGTGCTCGAGGCACTCCCGCCCGAGGTCGACCGGATCGAGGTCGAGCGGTCGAGCGACGTGATCGCGCAGCGGATCCGCGACGCGGTGGCTCGCCCCGGCGTCGAGGTCGTCGAAGTCCCGCAGCGCGCGAATAACTTCGTATGGGAGATCCGCGACGGGGTCCGGTCGTCGTAGGCTGGGCCCGTGCCGGACATCCTGGCGATCGTCAGCAAGGCGATCTTCGAACGTGACGCGCACGTCGATGGCGAGTTGGTCGGCCCCGGCGACGTGTGGCCGGTCGATCGCTACAACTCCGCTCACAAGACGTTCCAGGCGCTCGAGGACGGGGGGCGGATCTTCCTCGTCACCGTGCGGCCGCCGAACGAGCAGCTGTGGTTCGTCGGCGTGGTCGATCAACCCGAGTTCGACGGCAGCGCGTGGGTCTCGAAGTCCGAGAACGAATTCCCGGTCACCGACATCACGTCGCTGCGCAAGACCATCGAGTTCGAGTCCGGCAAGGGGATGTCGCAAGATCGCGGCACGCTCGGCATGAGCCTGCAGACGCCGCGCGCCCTCACCGAGGAAGACGCCGATCAGATCCTGGAGGCGGTCGAGGGGCCATCGTCGCCGTCGGTTCCCCCTCCGTCGGGGGAGCGGCCGAGCAGCCCGAAGCCGAAGGCGAAGAGCCCGCCACCGAAGGTTCGCAAGAAGCCGAAGGCAGTCGCGGCGGCCAAGCCCGCGCGCGTGATCGGTGGCAAGTACCAGATCGTTCGCCAGCTCGGCCGCGGCGGCATGGGCGTGGTCTACGAAGCGCTCCACATCGGCACGGGCCGCCGCGTCGCGCTCAAGGAGATCATCGGCAGCGATCTGGCGAAGGAGCGCAAGCTCGTCGAGCGTTTCCACCGCGAGGCGCGCGCGACCGGCTCGATCGACACCCGCCACATCGCGATGGTGCTCGACACCGGCAACGATCCGGACACCGGCAACCCGTTCCTCGTCATGGAGCTGCTCGCCGGTGAGGATGTCCAGCAACTGATCGATCGCGTCGGGCCGCTCGGCGAGGCGCTCGCCCTCAAGATCGTCGCGCAGGCGTGCACCGGCCTCGGGCGCGCCCATGCCGCGGGCGTCATCCATCGCGACATCAAGCCGGCAAATCTGTTTCTCGCGCGCCGCGACGAGGAGCTCGTCGTCACGCTGCTCGACTTCGGCGTCGCGCGCGTCAAGCAAGAGCTCACCACCGAGAGCTTCACGCTGACGTCGACCGGCCTGATGCTCGGCACGCCGCTCTACATGTCCCCCGAGCAGGTGGTCGGCGCGAAGGATCTCGATCACCGCACCGATCTGTGGGCGCTCGGCGTCGTGCTGTACGAGCTACTCGCCGGCACCACGCCATATACGGATCACGAAACGCTCGGAGCGCTACTCGTCGCGATCTGTTCGAAGCCTGCGAAGCCGCTGCGCGAGCTGGTGCCCGCGGCGAGCGCCGCCACCGAGGCGATCACCGCGCGCGCGCTCGCGCTCGATCCGACGAAGCGCTACCAGCACGCCGACGAGCTGCTCGCCGATCTGAGGGCCGCGATCGGGCCTGCCTCGCTGGCGATCGATCACTCGATGCTGCCCGGGTCGCTGAAGGGCTTGAAGAGCAACGAGGCGTTCGCCGCCACGTCGCCCTCCAAGCCGGACTGATCAGAACGCGAGGTCGCGCGCGAAGTGGTTGTCGTATCCGCCGGGGTGCTTGATCAGGTAGTCCTGGTGATAGTCCTCGGCCTTCACCCACAGCGCGCTGCCTTCGATCGTCGTGGTGATCGGCTTCTTCCACGCACCGCTCTTCGCGACGCGGAGCTTCACCGACTCGGCCACTTTTTTCTGCGCCTCGCTAGTGGGGAAGATCGCGCTGCGATACTGCGGGCCGTCATCGTTGCCCTGGCGATCCTTGGTGGTCGGATCGTGGATCTTGAAGAACCACACCAGCATCTGCTCGTAGCTGACCACGGTCGGGTCATAGACGATGCGCACGGCTTCGGCGTGACCGGTCGTGCCCGTGACGACCTGCTCGTACGTCACCTTGGTCTTGCCGCCGGCGTAGCCGACGTCGACCTCGACAATGCCGGGCAGCTTCATCATCCAGGTCTCGACACCCCAGAAGCAGCCGGCGCCGAGGATCGCGACCTCGCGCGGGCCGTTCTTGGTGGCCGGCTTCTTGGCCATCTCCATGCCCTTCATCGGGTCTTTGGCTTCCGACGGAGCACACGCCAAGACCAGAGAAGTCAGAACCAGAAACGTCGTTCGACTGTGCATGGCGAGTGTACGAATCACGGTAGGCCGAGGTTACTCGTGCTATGTCCGGCCCGTGCAAGTCTTCAGAAGCTGTAGTGCCTTGATCTGGCTGGCAGTCTCGCTCGTAGGGTGTGAAAAGAGCGAATCCGTGCTCTCGGGCGACGTCGTCCAGGGGCCGGCCGTGGGCCAACCCAAGGACATGCGCGGCAGCGGGATGCGCGGCAGCGGCATGCGCGGCAGCGGGGCGAATCCCCACGCGCCCAAGGGCCCGACGGTTCCAGATGTCGATCTCGACAGCAAGGACATCCTCGGTCGCGCCAACGCCAACGCCAACGCCTACGTCAAGCACGTGCTGATCGGCTGGTCGGATCTGCTGCCCGCGTATCGCGGCCGCATGGATCCGAAGGCGATGAAGCGCACCAACGCGGAGGCCGCGAAGCTCGCCCAGGAAGTGTTCGCGAAGCTGAAGGCCGCGGGCGATGCGATCGATCCCATCGTCAAGGAGTTCTCCGAAGATCCCGGATCGCAGACCGGCAATCCCTACAACGTCTCGGCGAAGTCGCAGTTCGTTCCCGAGTTCAAGAAGCTCGCGCTCCGGCTCGAGGACAAGGAAGTCGGCATCGTCAAGACGCAGTTCGGCTACCACGTGATGAAGCGCGTCGGAAAGCCGCCCCTCGATGCGCTCGAGTCGGCAGACATCCTCGCCCGCCCGAAAAAGACCGAGTTCGCCGAGGTCCAGCACATCCTGATCGGCTGGAAAGATTCGCCGGCCGCGCGCGACCCCCGCGCGAAGACTCGCGAGAAGCCGGCAGCCGAGGCGCTCGCGAAGGAGGTCCTCGCGAAGGTGCGTGCCGGTGGCGACATGGTGAAGCTGGCGAAGGAGTACTCGGAGGATCCGGGCTCCAAGGATACCGGCCGCACGTACACGGTCACCGAGGAAGAGCAGCTCGTCGAGGCGTTCATCCAGATCGGCCTCCGGCTCGACGTCGGTGAGGCCGGCATCGTCAAGACCGAGTTCGGCTACCACGTGATGAAGCGCGTGAAGCCCGATCCGATCAACTCGTTCGACATTCTCGCTCGCCCCGTCGTGTCCGAGAAGGCGAAGGTCAAGTACATCCTGCTCGGCTGGAAGGACGGCCACATCGACGACAAGCGCGGCGAGGCGCGGACGCGTGAAGAGGTCGACAAGCTGGTCAAGGAGACGCTCGCGAAGATCGCGAACAAGGCCAAGTTCGAAGACCTGATGAAGGAGCTGTCCGAGGACAAGCAGTCGGGTCCCGCCGGCAGCGCGATCGAAGTCGCGATTCCTGGCCTGCCGTCGATGATCAAGATGCTGGGTCAGCGACTCAAGGTCGACGAGGTCGGCGTCATCAAGACGCAGTTCGGAATGTTCATCATCAAGCGCGTCCCCGACGACACGGTGCTGGCGCCGCCGCCGATGCCGAAGCCGCAGCCGCAGCGGCCTCCCGGTCAGCCGAAGGTGCTGCCGCCGCCACCGGCCGAAGCACCGAAGCCGTAGCTCACGACGAGCAGGACAGCATCGAGCAGCCCGGCTTGACGCGCGCCCATTCGGGCCGCTTCCCGGCGAACTTCTCGCGACCCGGTTGCTCGACGTACGGCCGGCGCAACACGTCGAGGATCTCCGGCAACGCACGGCGATCGCCGGCCTCGGTCGCTTCGATGACTTGTTGCAGCAAGTAATTGCGCGGCACGTAGATCGGATTGATCGCTTCCATGCGCGCGCGGCGCTCGTCGTCGCCGACCTTCTCCGCAGCGATCCGCTGGCGGTACCGCTCGATCCAATCGCGGAGCGTCAGCCGATACGTCGCATCGGGCGCGTCGTAATACGCGTGCTCGAGCACCGCGAACGCATCCCCTGGCGCGGACGACACCCTCGCGAGCGCGCGAAAGAACAACGTCATGTCGGTCTCGACGTCGGTCAGCACGCCGCCCAGCGACGCGAGCAGCTCGTCGTCGACGGCCGCGCGATCGCGATGCCCGGTCAGGCCAAGCTTGCGCAGCATCATGTGCTTGAATTGCATGTCGACCTCGGCGGGATACTTCGACAGCACGCGCTCGAGGCCGGCCTTCTCGCTGACCGGGACGAGCGCTCGCGCGAGCTGCGACAGGTTCCAGTGCGCGACCTTGGGCTGATGCCCGAAGCGATACCGCCGGCCCGACGCGTCGGTGGTGTTCGGCGTCCAGTCGAGATCGAAGCCCTCGACCCAGCCGTACGGACCGTAATCGATCGTCAATCCGAGGATCGACATGTTGTCGGTGTTCATCACGCCGTGCACGAAGCCGACGCGCATCCACTCGCACACCATCCACGCGGTTCGCCGCATCACCTCGTCGAAGAACCCGACGACGTTGCCTTTGTGATGCGGGTAATAGCGCTCGATCGTGTGA
>JACCYD010001455.1 GCA_013696695.1 Deltaproteobacteria bacterium
GCTCGGGACGTACGTGACGATCGCGAGCACGACGATCATCGTGATGAGGAACGGCAAGGTCGAGCGCATCACCTCGAGCACCGGCACCTGGAACTTGATGCTGGTGATGAACAGGTTGAGTCCGACAGGCGGCGTCAGGTAACCGACCTCGAGGTTGAGCAGGAACACCACGCCGAGGTGATATGGGTCGACGCCGTAGTACTTCGAGATCGGCACGATCAGCGGCAGCACGATCACGATGGCCGAGAAGATGTCCATGATCATGCCGACCAGCAGCAACATCAGGTTCAGCACGAGCAGGAACAGGATCTTCGAGTCGACGTACTGAGTCGCCCACGCGACCAGCTTCGACGGCACGTCGGCGGTCACGATGTAGTTCGTGAACACGGTCGAGCACAGGATGATCACGAAGATCGCGCCGACCATCACGAAGGCTTCCTTGCTCACCGTCCACAGCACGCTCCACCGCGTTCGCGGGATCCGCGCGAAGTGGACCAGCGCGAACAGGCCGCCGAGCGCGACGGCCGCGAACACCGCGCCGGAGACTCGCCCCTCGCGGACCATGTTGAAGGCGAGGATCGCCGCGAGCACCGGGAGGACGTACTTGAGAATGCCGAACTCGAGCAGGATGACGTAGACCACCGTCAGCGACGCCACCTCGGGGAGCGCGAAGCCCGACGCGAGGCCGGCGATCACGCCGAACGGGATGAACAGCTCCGGCAGCGCCTGGACGAAGCTCGCACCGAGCTCGCGCAACACGAACTTCTGACGCGGCAACTTCCACGCGACGACGATCGCGACCAGCGACAACGCGGCGACGAGCAGCATGCCCGGCACGATGCCGGCGAAGATGAAGCGCTGGGTGTCCCACGCGGCGGCGGCCTCGGAATCGCCGACCTGGGTGAGGCCGTAGATCGTGCCGTAGATGAACAGCGGCAGGGCAGGCGGGAACAGCAGGCCGACGGAGCCGGTGCCCGCGATCATGCCCATCGAGAACTTCTTCGGATATCCATTCTTGATCAGCGCCGGCATCAGCACGCCGCCGAGGGCGACGATCGTGACGCCCGACGCGCCGGTAAAGGTAGTGAACAGCGCGCACGTGTTGATCGCGACGATCGCGAGGCCACCCGGAAACCAGCCGACCAGCGCGTTCGCGAACCGGACGAGGCGATCGGCGGTCTTGGCTTCCGCGAGCACGTAGCCCGCGTAAATGAACATCGGGATCGTCGACAGCACGGTGGCTTGTTCGCCCGTGCCGACGCCGAACATGCTGACCACCATGCCGTAGAACTGCTCGTCGAACGTGCTGCCGCTGACTGCGAGCGTGGTCGCACCCACCGCCGCGGCGACGATCATGACCGCGAACAGCTCCGCGCCGCACAGGAAAGCGAGCAGGAGGACGATGACTAGGAACGTGGTCATGCTAGTGCGCCTTGATCTGTTCCGGCGGCAGCTTGCGCCGGCGGAAGTAGTCGATGTCGATCACCGAACGCAAGATTGTGTGCACCGCGATCAACAGGCCACCGATCGGGATCAGCAGTGCGAGCCAGTGCGCGGGGATGGTGTGATCGCCGCCCTCCTTGGCGGTGAGCTCGACCATTCGCAGGCCGGTCTTCGCGAGCAGATACATCGCGATCAGGGTGACCAGACCGAGCACCACGCGCATCGCGAGCCTCGTCCGCGGCGAGACTTTCCTCGTCACCAGATCCATCGAGATCTGGCTGGCCTGTTGACTCGCATAGGCACCCGCGATCATCGCGATCGCGAACGTGCCACCGCGGATAAAGTCGAAAGACCACGGAAAGCTGTGATCGAACAGCTTGGTCGCGAGCGCCTGGGCCGCGCCGATACCGACGATCGTCGCGAGCATCGCGAGCAGCAGGAGTCGCTCGCCGGCGCCGATCATTCGATCGATCGATCGAATTCGCGCGGTGAACGTCGTGTCGTCCGGAAACACGTCCGGGTGAGTTAGCTCGAACGCCGATGCCCGGGACGGCGGCTCGCCGTCCGTGGGCTCGACGGTGCCGTGCTTCCGCGTCTTCGGAATGTCGCGGGCGGGTTCGACCCGGCCATCAGACTCCTCGGGTTTCGACCCGCCGTCATCTTCACTCACGTCGGGATGGTAGAGGGCAGATCGCCATAGGCACAATCCGCGCCTCCCGAAAACGACGACACGCGCGGGCCTGGACCACGCGCGTGCGACGGGATCGATCGTTGCTACTTCTTGGTCTTCGCGCGGTACTCGTCGCGATACTTGATCACCATCGCGAGCTCGGCCTTCGTGTAGACGCCAGCAGCCGCGAGCTCGTCCCAGACGCTCTTGGCGGCGTCGTCGAATGCCTTGACCACTTCCGCCGAGGTCTCGACCAGCTGGACGCCCTTGCGCATCATCGTCGTCTTGGCTTCTTCGTTCGACTTGCGGATCGTCTTGCGGAGCTTCTTGGCGGCCGACTTGCCGATCTCCTCCACGGTCTTGCGGTCCTCCGCCGACAGCTTCTCGAGCGTCTTCGTGCGCACCACAGTGGCGCCGATGCCGAAGCTCATGGGCATTGAAGACATGTACTTGACCTTGCTGTACCACTGCAGCGCGACCGCCGCGACCGGCGAGCCGTACGCGGCCTTGATGCGACCCGAGGTCAAGCTCGGGTCGACCTCGGGAACGCCCAGCGGCACGCCCTTGAGCCCGAGCTTGGCGAACATCGTCTTGACGATCTTGTCATCGCCCCACTGCCAGATCGGAATCTTCTTGATGTCAGCCATCGTCGCGATGGGCTCCTTGGCGATGAAGTGGATCCAGCCCACCTCGCCGCGGTCGTTGAGCTTCCATCCCTTCTTGTCGAACTTCTGCTGGAAGTAGGGCCACATTCGATCGGCGACGTAATCGACCTCCTCCGCGGTGGCGAACATCCGCGGCAGCTCGAGAACGCGGATCGACTCGTCGATCATCGACAGGCCGATCGACGTCACGGCAGCGCCATCGATCTGACCGCCCTCTACCTTGCGAACGGCGTCGCGCTCGTCACCCTGCTGACCGCCCTCGAAGTACTTGAGCGTGACTCGGTTGGAAGTCTTCTCCGCGATCTCCGCCGCGGCCTTGTCGAGCACGACCATCCACGGGCTGCCCTTGGGCGCGAGCGTGGCGATCTTGATGTTGGTCTCGGCGACGGCAGTGCCCGAGGCCCCCGAGATCAGTGCGGTGACAAGAATGGCGCCGACACACGACGAGAGTTTCGACATCAGAAGAGCTCCTTTTCCTTCGAGAGATAACGGCGCGCCTTGCGATGCGCGACTTCATTGGCCAGGCGCTGCTCGGGCCACACCGACGGTGGGGTCTCGAGCACTTTCTTCAGATGTTCATGGAAGAACTTCTTGTCGTTGGTGGCGATGCCGACGCGGTACGCGAGCAGCGTGCGGGCCAGCAGGAACCGATCCGCGCCGGTCTTGGGATCCTTGGTGACCTCGAGCGCCGTCTCGAAGGACTTCTTGGCCTTGTCCGGATCACCGCCGAGCGCCTTCGGGCGCGCGCTGTGAAGCATGCCGAGTGCGATGTGCGGCATCGCCTGGTGCTGCTTGAGCGCTGGGGGGTTCTTCGCATCGAGCTCGATCACGCGATTCATGATCATCTCGACCGTCCCGATGTACGACAGCATCTCGATCCTCGTCAGGTTGTGGTTGATGATCGAGCCGAGCGCCATCCCGGCGAACATCATCGGCGTGCGATGACCGGCGCCGGTGTCGGCGATAAGCTTCCTCACGACCTCGGTGTCCGCGAAGATTTCCTTCTGCCAGCGACTACCGAGAGAGCGCAGCGCGTAGTTGAGGCATCGCGTGAAGATGTTGGACGACCGCGCGTTGTGGTACTCGACCGCGTCGAGGTCCTTCCGGAACTGCGCGGCCTCCCAGTCATCCTCGACGAACGCTGTGCCGTACTGGCAGTAGCCTTCGGTGAGGATCTTGATCAGCCGCTTGTTTTCGGGAGCGACGATCCAGAATCCCTCGACGGTCTTCAACGCACCGGGGATCGCCTGGCGCGCCATCTCGTAGTCAGACTCTTGCTGGAGGCCGGGCTGGGCGCGCTCGAGCACTTTCGAGGTCGTGTTGACGGTGATTTTTCCGATGTCACACGAGACCACCGACGCCAGCAACGCGAGAGCAAAAGCTAAACGCATGACGGAAGTTTCCCTTCGACGAGTTCCCCGGCCTGGCATTCACAGCGAGCCGACACCGGACAGTTTTCGTGAAGGACGCTAAGTCAGCGAAAGCCGAGAGTCAATCACCGCCGCGGAGCGAAGCGAGCCTTCTGGTACTGTCGGCGGCGATGGGGCGTACCGTCGGTGGGGCAATCCTCCTCGTCACTGTCTATGCCGCGCTGGTCGCGTCGTGCGACAGCGGCGCAGAACCCCGTTATCGACGTCGCGATCCCGGTGCCCTCGTCGTCGCCCAGGCCACCGGGCCGCTGAAGCTCGACCCGGTCCGGGTCACCGACAACGAATCGATCGAGATCGGCGCGCTGCTGTTCGAAGGGCTGGTCCGCTGGAAGCCGGGCACCACCGACGTCGCACCGGGACTGGCGACTCGCTGGGAGGTGTCGAGCGATGGCCGGCGGTGGCGGTTCTTCCTGCGGCCTGGCGTGCAGTTCCACGACGGTACCGATTTCGACGCCGAGGCGGTGGTGTTCTCGTTCCAGCGGTTGCTCGATCCGAAGCACCCGAACGTGCTCGGCGACGACGGCCGCTACTGGCGCTCGCTACTCAAGAGCATCATCAAGGTCACCGCGATCGATCCCACGATTGTCGACATCGAGGTGTCGCAACCTTATGCACCGCTCCTCGGCAACCTGGCGATGTTCGCGATCGTGTCGCCGACCGCCGTGCGCCGCTGGGGTGAGGCGTTTCGCGATCACCCGGCGGGCACCGGGCCGTTCGGGCTCGAGACCTGGATCAAGGGCGAACACTTGATCGTGCGCCGCTTCGATCGCTACTGGGGCAAGGCCGCGTTGCTCGAGCGCATCGTGTTTCGCGTCGTCGTCGATGCGCGCCAGCGGCTGGTCGAGCTCGAATCCGGCTCCGTCGATCTCGCGACATCGATCCTCCCCGACGAGCAGGCCTACGTCGAGCTCCACCCCGATCTCCTCCTTCACCACACCGCAGGCAACGACGTCTCGTACCTCGCGTTCAACATGGCGAAGAGGACGTTCTCCGACGTGCGTGCGCGGCGCGCCGCTGCGCACGCGATCAACAAGGAGCCGATCGTCAAGCTCGCGTATCAGGGTCGCGCGATCGCCGCCGACGGGCCGCTGCCACCCTCGCAGTGGGCGTATCACCGTCCCAAGCAGCGCTATGGCTTCGACCCCGCGCGTGCGCGCCAGCTGGTCGAGGAGGCAGTCAAGGACGGTGCGTTCGACCGCAATGCGATCTACAAGCTGTACGCGATGTCGACGCCGCGGCCGTATCTGGCGCAGCCGGAGCGCGTCGCTCGCTTCATCCAGGCCGCGCTCGATCAGGTCGGGATCCGCACCGAGCTGATCATGCAGCCATACCCCGAGCATCGCGCGTCGCTCGAGCGCGGCGAGCACGACCTCGCGCTGTTCGGCTGGATCGGCGACACCGGCGATCCCGACAACTTCTTGTTCGTGCTGTTCCACTCCGACAACTCGTACGGTGCCGCGCAGAACCTCGCGTTCTATCGCGAGCCCGCCGTCGACAAGCTGCTGATCGACGCGCAGGCGGCGAGCGACGAAGGTGCGCGCACGCGGCTGTACCGCCAGGTCCAGGTCAAGATCGCGGAAGACTTGCCGTGGGTGCCGATCGCGCATAGCGAATACGTGGTCGCCGGGCGGACCGAGATCAAAAACGTCGTGCTGTCGCCGCTCGGCCATCCGATCTATGCGGCGATCTATCGCCGGCCGCCGGGTCCGCAATGACGCCACCCGAACCGCCCAACCCGTTCCCGGTGACGCCGCTGCCCGGTGGGGCGCGCGTCGGTCGGTTCCGGCTGACGACGCGCAAGCTGCCGCGGCTGACCAACACGCCGCCGAAGCTGCGCCTGCGCCTGCGCACCAAGCTCGTCCTCGCGATGGTGATCGCGGCGCTGATCCCGGTGTTGATCGTGGCGCTGCTCGCGACGCGCGTCATCCTCACCAACCTCGAGACCGGCCTGCGCGACGATGCGCAACGCCAGCTCACCGTCGGGCTGAACTTGGTGCTGCGCGCGGTCGAGCGCCTCGGCGACGAGACCGTGCAGCTCGCCGATAGCCCGAACCTATCCGATGCGTTGTCGCGCGGCACGCCGGCGCTCGAGCAGTGGCTCGCGAAGGAGTCGTCGCACGTGCCGTCGACGCGCCTGCAGCTGTTCGACGATACCGGCAAGCTGGTCCTCGATCGCACGCTCGGCGGTGCCGAGGCGCGGTTCAAGAACGCCGGGGTGATGCCCGACGATCCCTTCGTGATCGCCGGTCGCACGTGGACGCGCAGCGTGTCGATCGCGCAGGTCGGCGATCAGCTGGTGATGCGCTCGGTATCGCCGGTGGTCGATGCGTCGCTCACGCTGCGCGGGGTGCTCGTGCTGTCGACGCCACTCGACGGCGACTTCGCCGACGGCATCAAGGGCGCGCTCGCGGCCGACGTCATGATCGGTGGACCGAGCGGACGGCTCGCGGTGACGTTCCGCTCCGGGCTCGGCACGCGGAGCGAGATCGTCGCGATCGCCGCGGACGATCTCGCAGCGGCGATCGCCGGACAGCGCGTGATCCGCGATCTCGACTTCGCGACCGGCCAGTACAAGATCGCGATCACCGCGCTGCACGATCGCGGCGATCGCCCCGTCGGCGTGATCGGTGTCGCGCTCGATCGCGAGCCGCTCGCGGCCACCAAGACGCTCGCGGTCCGCACGCTGATCGTCGGTGGTGGTGGCGCGATCGTGTTCGCGCTCGTGATCGCGCTGTTCTGGTCGCGGCGGCTCGGCTCGCCGATCGCGCGTCTGCATCGCGGCGCGATCGCGGTGTCCCGCGGCGACCTCGATCATCGGATCGATGTCGCGGGAGGTGACGAGCTCTCCGACCTGGCCTCGGCGTTCAACCAGATGACCGGCACGCTCAAGGAGAACCAGGCCCGCCTCGCCGCACGCATGCGCGAGATCGTCGCGCTGCACGATGCAGGTCGCGCGGTGTCGTCGGTGATCGATCTCGATTTGGTGTCGCGCAAGATCGTCGACGCCGTCGCTCGCACGTTCGATCTGCAGCTCGCGGCGCTGTGGCTGGTCGAAGGCGGCGCGCTGCGCACCTCGGCGGCACGGGCGCGGCGCACAGACGTCTCGATCGCGCTCGCGGCCGACGATTCACTCGCCGCGGCAGATGCGCTGCGGTCGATCGCGGATCACGTGCGCATCGGCCGGGTGCCGCTGCGGCTGGTGCGGGCCGGCGACGATACCGAGTGGGGGGAAGCAGCGCGCAAGGCGGGCGCACCGGGACCTCTCGTCGCGCTGCCGCTCGATCGTTCGCGCCCTGGCGATAGTCGGCAGCCCCGCGTCGTCGGCGTGCTCGCGGTGGGACGTGCGCAAGACGCCCGCGAGTTCTCCGAGGCCGACTTGAACCTCCTGACCACGTTCGCCGATCAGGCCGGCGCCGCCGTCGAGAACGCGCTGCTGTATCAAGAAGTCCGCGGCGCCAGTGAGGAGCTCGAGAAGAAGGTCCGGCTGCGCACCGCGGAGCTGACCGCGATCAACACCGAGCTCGGCCGCGCGCTCGCCGACCTCCGCGACACCCAGGCGCAGCTCGTGCTGTCGGAGCGGATGGCCGGCCTCGGCCTGTTGGTCGCCGGTGTGGCGCACGAGATCAACTCGCCGACCGCCGCGATCCGCGGCTCGATCGACGGGTTACCGGCTGCGCTGACCCGCGTCGCCCGCCACGGTGCCGAGCTGGTCGCGCGCGCCCCGTCGACCGCGGCGGCGATCACCGGTTATCTCGAGTCGCTCGCCCCGACGCTCGCCGAGCGCCCGCTGCCCACCACGTTGACGTCGCGCAAGACCGCGCGCGAGATCGCGGCACTGCTCGACGCCGCGAAGGTAGAGGAGTCGACGATCGTCGCGGCAGATCTCGCCGATCTCGGCGGCACGATCGAGGATGCGCAGGCCTTGATCGCCGCGCTCGGCGATCACCGCGGTACCGCGCGCGAAGCGGTGTCGGCGCTCACCGACCACGTCTATCTGCATCGCACCGCCTCGACCGTGCGCCACGCGATCGGTCAGATCCAGCGCATCGTCGGCGCGCTCAAGAGCTACTCGCATCTCGATCAAGAAGCGACGCGGATCGAAGCCGATGTTCACGAGGGACTCGAGACCACGCTCGCGCTGATGCACCACGCGCTGCGTGATATCGTCGTCGAACGCCATTACGGCAACATCCCGCGCGTTCCGGTATACGTCGACGAGCTCAACCAGGTGTGGACGAATTTGATCAGCAACGCGCAGCAGGCCATGCAGGGCAAGGGCACGCTCACGATCGAGACCGCCACCGACGGTGATCACGTCGTGGTGCGCGTGATCGACGACGGCCCGGGCGTTCCCGCCGAGGTCTTGCCGCGGATCTTCGAAGCCTTCTTCACGACCAAACCAAAAGGCGAGGGCACCGGGCTCGGGCTCGGCATCGCGCGCAAGATCGTCGACAAGCACGGTGGGGTGATGCGCTGCGAGTCGGTACCGAATCGCACCGTGTTCGAGGTCCGGATCCCCGGCGCGTCAACCGCGGGTGCCGAAGCTGGCGCCAGGGAAGGCGCGGCGTGAACCAGCGCGAGGTCATCGTCTGCGTCGACGACGAAGAGGGCGTGTTGCGCGTGCTGCGCGCTCAGCTCGGCGCGCGGTTCGGTCACGAGTGCCAGATCGCGACAGCGCGGTCGGGGGACGAGGCCGTCGCCCTGTTCGACGAGCTGACACGCGAAGGCGAGGCGATCGCCCTGGTGATCGCCGATCAGATCATGCCGGGCATGAAGGGCGTCGAGCTGCTCGAGATCGTCGATCGTCGCCTTCCCGCCACCACCAAGATCCTGCTGACCGGGCAGGCTGGCCTCGACGCGGTGATCGACGCGATCAATCGCGCGCACCTGAATCAGTACATCGCGAAGCCGTGGGACGAGACGGCGCTGCTGCTCAGCGTCGAGAACTTGCTGCGGCAGTACCGGCTGTCCTACGAGAACCAGCAGCTGATCGCATCGCTGTCGGCGAAGAACCAGGCGCTGCTCGAGATGAACCGCGAGCTCGAGGCCAAGATCCACGAGCGCACGCACGAGCTCGCCGAGGCCAACTCCCGGCTCGCGCAGCTCGCGGTGACCGATGGCCTCACCGGCCTCTACAACCACCGCCACTTTCACGAGCGGATCGCACTCGAGGTCGAACGCAGCCAGCGCAGTGGGCTTCCGCTGTCGCTGCTGATGCTCGACGTCGATCACTTCAAGCAGTTCAACGACACGTTCGGCCACCCGGCGGGCGACGAGGTGCTGCGCCAGCTCGCGCGCGTGCTGGCGGATACGCGCCGCGCGAACGATGTCGTCGCGCGCTACGGCGGCGAGGAATTCGCCGTGATCCTGGTCGACACGGCGAAGTTCACCGCGGCCAAGGTCGCCGAGCGGGTGCGCGAGCGCGTCACCGCGCACGACTTCTCGGATGGCGCGCCCCCCGGGAAGCTGGCGCCGTTGACCGTGTCGATCGGGGTCGCGACGTTCCCGGATGACGGCAGCGACGCCGAGGCGCTGGTGCGTGCGGCCGATACCGCGCTGTATGTGGCGAAGCGCGCGGGCCGCAATCGCGTGGCGCTTGCCACCGAAGCGGTCGCCGCGACCCCGCGCGATCCGTTGACCTTGACGTGAACAAACTCTAGTCGAACCAGATCTCGAGCATCGCGAGCGTGCGTGCGAGCGCCTCGCGCACGTCGTCCTTCGGGCGATGCGAGTACGGCCGGCGATCCGACACCCAGCCGACTGCATCGATGTCGAGATGACGCGCCCACGCGACAGAGCGCGCCTGGTGATAGCCCTGCGTGCACACGATCGCGTCGCGAATCCCGCGCGCGTGCGCGTTCATCATCGTCGCGCGCGTGCGGTGACCGGCCCCATCACGCGCGATCCGCGCGGCCGGCACGCCGCGAGCGATCAACGCCTGCGCCATCACCTCGTGTTGCTCGCCGTCGCCGGACACGAAGATCTCGTGCACCCGACCTGCCGACCACAGGTCGTAGGCGCAGTCGATGCGATCCGCGAGGGCCTGCGACGGGCGGCCGTCGCGGTTGACGCGCGCACCGAGCACGATCGCGTGCGTGCGCGGCGGAAGCTCGGCGAGTGTTGAAAACACGTAGCCGGCGGCGCGCGACTTGATGCAGGCATTGGCCCCGAACATCGTGACCACCGCCAGCACGAGGACACCGGCCGCCGACAGCCCGGTCCACTTCAGCCAGCGCTTCACCCAACCCTCGTAGCACGCTGATCTCGGCCCTGGAGGACGTGATAGGGTGCCCTGCGATGAGCACGACGGACATCGCGGTGATCGGTGCCGGTAGCTATGGCACGTGCCTGGCGATGTGTTTCGGCGCCGCCGGCCACCGGGTGCAGTTGTATTGCCGCAACGCCGATCAGGCGAAGGAGCTCGAGAGCTCGCGGTCCAACGCTCAGTACTTGCCGGGCTACAAGCTGCCGGACACCGTCCACGCCGGCGACGATCTCGAAGCCGCCGTGCGCGGCAAGCAGTTCATCGTTGGTGTCACGCCCTCGCATGGCGTTCGCGATCTGTTTGGCCGGATCTCGAAGGCGATGGATCCCGATGCGATCGTGATCAACGCGAGCAAGGGTCTCGAGGACGGCACGCTGCAAACGATCGACACCGTCTACAAGGATGTGCTGCCGGAGCGGATCGCGAGGCGGGCCACGTTCCTGTCGGGGCCGACGTTCGCGAGCGAGATCGCCGCGGGTCACCCGGCAGCGATCGTGCTCGCCGGTCGAGATCCGGAGACCACCACGATCGCGCAGGCGGCGCTGAGCTCGCTGAACTTCCGCATCTACACCACCGACGACGTGCTCGGCGTGCTGATCGGCGGCGCGCTCAAGAACGTGATCGCGATCGGCGCGGGGATCTCGGACGGCGTCGGCTTCGGATCGAACACGCGCGTCATGTTGATCACCCGCGGCCTCGCCGAGATCACCCGGATCGGCGTGGCACTCGGCGCCCACGCGCTGACGTTCGCGGGCCTGTCGGGCATGGGCGATCTGGTGCTGACGTGCTCCGGCGATGCGTCGCGCAATCGCCGCGTCGGCCTCGCGCTCGGTCAGGGTAAGAGCATGGCCGAGATCATGGCGGACATGAAGCAGGTCGCCGAAGGCGTCAAGACCACCAAGGTCGCGTACGAGCTGACCAAGAAGATCGGCATCGACTCGCCGATCATCGACACCATGTACGCGATCATCCACCAGGGCGTGCCGGTCCGCGATGCAGTGATCCCGCTGCTCGGTCGGCCCGCGCGCGCCGAGCGCGAATAGGCGACCACGCATGTCGCTCGGTTACGTCCTCGAC
>JACCYD010001369.1 GCA_013696695.1 Deltaproteobacteria bacterium
GACATGTACGCGCTCGGCGTGGTCATCCATCGCGCGCTGCACGGGGTGTTTCCCGGCGAACGCACCGAGAAGCGGCCGACCCTGCTCGAGACGCTGATCGATCAGATGTTGTGCGCGCGGCCGGATCTGCGGCCGACGAGCGCGAAGATGCGCGCGGCCGTGTCGTGGTTGTGCACGGCGAATCAGATCGGCAAGCGCGAGTCGTGGATCTTGCCGACGGTCGCGCTGCGGATCGATCTGATCGAGGAGCAGACCGAAATCTGCGATGTGCTGCCCGACGACCTCGAGCCGCCCAGACGGCGCTGAGACGTGCCGGGAGGCACGCGACGAGCGCGGAAGTTGGCGTCGGGTTAAAAGCGGGCCATGAAGACAGCGCTCGTCCTCATCATCTCGATCGCCATCGGTTGTTCGGAGTCGAAGTCCGAGCAGGCCGACGAGGGCTTGCCTCTCGAGGTCACCGCCACACCGATCCTCGAGGGGGGGAAAGCAGTGGTCCGCCTCGACATGGTCAGCGTGCCCGACACGTTCCTCTACGTCTGGGATGCCGACACCATGGGAAAACCTGCCGGCAAGGAGGCCGACGCCCAGGGCCGCGCGGCCAGCGTCGTCGATCCGCAGGTGGCGGAAGGCAAGACGGGGACGATCGCCGTGCGTGTGCGACGGATGAAGTCGACGGACTTCGTCGAGAAGCGGATCGAGGTGACCATGACGCTCCCGATCGAGCTCGATCCGGAAGATCCAGATCCCAGCCGCCGCGGGCGCATCATCGGCTGCACCGGGCCCGAGCACTGCAGCATCATCCTGAACGGCAAGGAGATCGACATCCGCGTGCCCAAAGATCTCAAGGTCACGATCGATGGTCGACCGATCGAGCTGAAGAAGAACGAGCGGACGGTGGTCAAGCTCGATCCGGCGACGCTCGTCGCGCGCTTCGGCCCCGCCGACGCGTGCAACTCGAAGCCGAGCACACCGGTGGCACCGGCGATCATCCCGGTGACGCTCGGGCTGCCCGACGGGCGCACCCTGTCATCGAAGCTCGATCTCACCTCGGAGATGTGTTCCTTCGCGGGCTTCGTGCTTGCAGCGGTCGCGAAAGGACCGGTCGAGCCCGATGCTTCGGAAGGCACGGTGACCGCGTATCCGGGCTCCGGCGGCCTGCAAACCACCAAGCCGGCGCGCTACGTGCGGGACATCAAGCGGATCGTGCTCGCCGACACCACGGAGCGCACCTCGAGCTGCGGCATGTACCAGGACGAAGTCACGAAGGACCGCGTCGAGGTGCTTCGTTACGCCAACGACATCCGCGCGAAGGCGTACGACCGCAAGACCGGCAAAGTGATCGCCGAGCGCACGTTCCGTGCGAAGTTTGGCAAGTGTGAGCGGCGCATCGCGAAGTCCGCCGCGAACAACGAGACGACGGCCGACTGGGATCTGGTGGACGCCTGGGCCAAGACGCTCTGATCACCAGCAGGACCGCCGGCCGAGCGGGCCGAGGTATGGTGCGAGTCATGACTCGTACCCTCGCGATCGTGTTGCTCGTTGCGTGCGGTCCCAGTGACAGCAAGCCGAAGGGGACGATGAACGATCCTGTCGAGGTTTGTGAACGCGCGGCCGACGTCTGCCGGATCGACAAGGCAAAGCTTGGCGTCTGCACGCAGCGTGGTGGCGGTTCCGGCTTCGTCTGCGCATCGCAACACTGATGTTTCGGCGTGTGAACCCTGCGCGGATCGGAGGCCGTGCGAGCGCCGCTTGCTAGAGTCCGCGCGATGACGCGCTGTCTTATCCTTGTCGCCTTCGTTCTCACCACCGCCTGCAAGAAGACGGATCCTCCTCCCACGGCGGACCGGGGTTCCGGATCCGCCTCGGCGGTCACCGTCGCGCCGGCCGATGCGGCGCCCGCACCCTCCGAGGCCGAGAAGGTCGCCGCGGCCGTGAAGAAGGCCGAGGACGAAGCGGCGAAGGAAGCGACCCGGTGGACGGCCGACCTCAAGGCCAAGGCGATCGCGCTTCGCGACGGCAAGTACAAGGATGCGAAGGAGGCGCTGACGGCGCTGCTCGCGAGCGAGCACCGGATGCCGGGCCACAAGGATCGCGATCCGGCGCGGCACCCGGTCGAGACGCTGACGTTCTTCGGGCTGACGCCGACAATGACGGTGGTCGAGCTCGGTGCGGGCGGTGGTTGGTACACCGAGCTGTTGGCGCCACTGCTGGCGAACAAGGGCAAGCTCGTCGTGGCCGGTCCGGACGCGGCCGGCCCCACCGACAAGATGTCGAGTGTCTACGGCAAGCGCCTCGACATGTTCCTGGCGAAGTCTCCCGATCTGTTCGGCAAGGTCGAGCGGGTCTCGATCAAGCCCGACGCGATCAAGCTCGGCGCCGACGGCTCGGCTGATCTGGTGCTCGCGATTCGCGAGATGCACAACTGGCAGCGCCGCGGCGAGCTCGACAAGTACCTGACCGCGATCCACGCGGCACTCAAGGACGGCGGCACGTTCGGGCTTGTCGCGCATCGCGCGAAGGACGGCACCAAGGGCGAGGCGACAGCCGAGTCGGGTTACCTCGAAGAGAAGTGGGTGATCGAGAAGGTCACGGCGAAGGGCTTCGAGCTCGTGGAGAAATCGGAGATCAACGCCAACCCGAAGGACACCAAGGACTACGCGAAGGGCGTGTGGACGCTGCCGCCGAACTTCGCGCTCGAGGACACCGACAAGGCGAAGTA
>JACCYD010001468.1 GCA_013696695.1 Deltaproteobacteria bacterium
CGGTTGCGCTGGGTGGCCGGGGCGTGTTGCTTCATGCGCGGACGAGCATCCGTCGTTTCGCGACCGTGCTGGGCATGGGACGTGCTCGATCAGGACCCATGATGCTCGCGATCGGCCTCGTAGCAGCGGCGCTCACGATCGGCAGCTTCGTGGCGCAGTCCTACAAGATTTTGAAGACCCGCGACGTGGAGAGCCTGTCGGCGCCGATGTGGATGCTGAGCACCGGTGCGTTCGTGTTGTGGATCGTCTACGGCGTGATGCTCGGGGAATGGCCGATCATCATCCCGAACGCGGTGTGCTTCGTCCTGGCGGCCTTCATCCTGACGCTCAAGCTGCTGCCGGGACGCGCGCGCGAGCAGGTCGCCGACAAGCTCGCTACGCGGGCTTGAGGGTGTTTGGAGCTCGGATGACGAGCGCGCGGCCGCGCCGCAGCCCCGCTGCTCGAGTCACGCGACGATCGGATCGGCCGACGAGGATCAGTGCCACCGTGATGACGGTGAACACCGTCGTCATCTGGCCGAGTAGCCAGATCGGAGCAGGAGGAAGATCGTGCGAGGCGCGATCTCGATCCTCAGTTGCGTCACCGGTGGTGCGACGCGATCTGACACGGCTTACTTGCGGCTGGTGCGCTTCGCGATCTTGCGCGACTTCGACTTCGTCGTCTTGGAAGCAGCAGCAGGCTTCGCCGCGGGCTTCTCGGACGACGCCGGTTTGTCCGACGCTGGCTTCTTGGTCTTCGCCGATTTGTTGTCGTTAGCGAACTTGGCGATCATGCCGACCATGGCGGAGGCGGCAGACGCGAATGCGAGTTTCTTGAGGAGCGACATTGACCGACATCTGGTGCGCGGAGTGTGCCAAGACGCAACCGATTGAATGCACGAGAGATCCGAATGCCGGCTGCTCGCTGGGCTCGTCGTCACACGATCGATCGTGCGAATCCGCGCGGGATCAGATGAGCGCGGAGCCGGTCTGGCTCGCCATCGACGCGAGGATGTCGGCCAGCGATGCGGGCTTCACGAGGTGCCGGTCGAAGCCGGCGGCCTTGGTGCGTTCGCGATCGTTGTCGTGGCCGTACCCGGTGAGCGCGACGAGGCGCGTCGTGAGATCGGGGCAGCTTTCACGCAACACGCGCGCGAGCGCCAGCCCATCCATGCCTGGCAGTCCGAGATCGACGATCGCGACATCGGGGCGATGCTGCTGGATCAGCGCGAGGCCATCCTTGCCATCGGCTGCGCTCATCACGAGGTGACCGTGCGCCGCCAACATCTCGCACAGCAGCTCGCGGGCATCCGCGTTGTCGTCGATCACGACGGCGCGGAGCGCGGTCATCGCCGGCGGAGGCAACGTCGGCCGCCGCGTCACGATCGCCGTGGTCACGGTGGGTAGCGTGACGACGAAGCGCGAGCCCTTGCCTCGACCCTCGCTCTGAGCGCGAATCGTTCCGCCGTGCATCTCGACGAGCTGGCGGGCGAGAGCGAGCCCGAGACCGAGACCGCCGGAGCCGTCGGAGCGGACGCGTTCTTGAACGAACATCTCGAAGATGTTGGTCTGCAGCTCGGGGGCGATGCCGATGCCGGTATCGCTGACCGTGATCGTGGCCGTTCTTCCCTCGACGCTGCATCGAACGTGGATGCTGCCGCCGATATCAGTGTAGCGCGCGGCGTTGTTGAGGAGGTTGGTGAGGATCTGGGTGACGCGGACGTGATCCGCGTTGACCGGGATGCGCTCGGCGGGCAGATCGACCGTCAGCTCGTGGCCGCGCTCCTCGATGCGCGGCCGGCTGGTGGTCACCGAGCTCTCGATGATCTCGCGGAGATCCTGGACCTCGCGCCGGAGCTCGATCTTGTTCGCCTTGATCCGCGACACGTCGAGTAGATCGTCGACCAAGCGCGCGAGCTGGCGGCTCTGACGATCGAGGACATCGACCGCCTTGTCGGAGAGATCGGGGCGCGTTCGCAGGAGCTCGATCGCGGTGCGAATCGGCGCGAGCGGGTTGCGCAACTCGTGGGCGAGGATCGCGAGGAAATCGTCCTTGCGACGATCCAGCGCGGCGAGCGCGGTGAGCTGCGTCTGCTCCTGTTCCACCTGCCGGCGCAGCGCCTGGGTCTCGTATTCGCGACGCGCCTCTTCGAAGTCATGGCGCAGTCGTTCGGCGGCGAGCTCCTCGGCCTGATCCTGGAGCGTCACGTAGACCGCGGCCTTGGCGAGCAAGATCTCGGGCTCGATCGGCTTGTAGAGAAAGTCGACCGCGCCGAGTGCGTACGCGCGACGCACCGATGCCGGGCTGTCGTGATGCGCGGTGACGAAGATGATCGGCAGGTGTTTGGTGCGCTCGCGCGAGCGGATCAACGCGGCGGTCTCGAGCCCATCCATCTCCGGCATCTGCACGTCGAGCAACACGAGCGCGAAGTCCCGTTCGAGCAAGTGCGCGAGCGCCTGGGTGCCCGACGACGCCATCACAACCGTCCGCTTGAGCGGCGCGAGCGCGACCTCCATCGCGTACAGATTCGCCGGGACGTCGTCGATGACGAGGATCGGACGGGCCGTCGTCGAGATCGGCCGCGTGTCGAGGTCGTCGACCATGATCGGAATCGCTTCTTTGGTCACCGGCATGTAGAGATGGATTCCGTTGTGCGCGCGGTGCGAGCGGGACTGCTACGAATCGAGGCCGTAAGTCGCACCAGCGGCGTCATCTCAGTAAATAAGCAAGTGCGATGCCGGTGTGCGGGCGGGCGCGAGCGCTCACCTTCGGTCGTCACGTTCAGCGCGACGAGGCACTGCCCCGCCAGAACAGCGTCTCGTGTTCTTCGGGCTCGCGCCGCTTCATGCAGCGCGCGCCATCGCGGTTGCACGAGCACAACAGCTCCTGCGAGGGCCGTTCGGTCGGGTGCTGCGGTTCGCTTTCTTGTTTCACGAGGATCCCATCGCGATCTGAAGCGGTGCGGCTTCGGTGGTCGTGCGGCGATAGATCACCTGCACGTGGGTGATGTACTGGATCAGCTCGTCGGCCGCTTCACACGCGGACGCCGAGGAGGGTGATGACAGAGCGCGATCGAGATCGCCGATCAAGCGCTCGATCGCCACCAGATCGAGCGCTCGTGCGGCGACGTGAAGATCATGCGCGAGCGTCGCCGCGTGCCGCGGGTTGGCCTCGAGCGCATCGATGATGTGACGAACGGTCGTGTGTGCGTCGGCGAGGAACACCGGGATCCGGTCGGCGAACCACGGATCCGCGAACACGGGCGCGAAGCGTTCCCAGGCGATCGCCGGCAGCCGGTTCGGCCGCACGAGCGGGGCGTCGCCCCCGACGCGATTGCGGCCTTGCGTCTTGGCGCGTAGCAACGCGGCATCCGCAACCGCGATCAGCTTGTCGACGGTGGAATCCGGCGACGCGTGCATCGACGCGAACCCGGCCGTGATCGTGACCACGCGCGAGCACGCGGAGGCGACGTGCGGAATCCCGAGCGCTTCGACCGCCGCGCGCAACCTCTCGGCGACGAGGCGAGCGCCGCTTGCATCCGTGTTTGGCAGCACGGCGATGAACTCTTCGCCGCCGTAACGGCCGAGGTAGTCCGACGGACGGCGAAGGCAACGCACCATCGCATCGGCGACGCGCTGGAGGCAGGCATCACCGCCGAGGTGGCCATACTGCTCGTTGTACGCGTGGTAGCAGTCGAGATCGATCATCACGAGCCCGAGCGGCAGCTGCTCGCGGGACGAGCGGCGCCACTCGGCATCGAGCAAGGCGAGTCCGTGGCGGCGGTTCGCGATGCCGGTGAGCGAATCGACGCAGACCAGGCGCTCGAGGTCGTGCTTCTCGCGCTGGAGTGCGACGATCCTCTCGGACTTCGTTCGGTCGCGCTCGTATCGAACCTGGAGCTCGGCGCCCGTTCGCAGGGCCCGGCGAACGCGCGACACCAGCTCGCACCGGCGCACCGGCTTGAGGGTGCACTCGGTGGCCCCCGCGAGGAGCACCGCATCGAGGTCGGCTTCGTCGCACAACACGACGATCGGCAGATCGGGCGTCGACAACGCGAGTCGCTCGATCGCGGCGAGATCGGTGCTCGCGAAGTCGACGACGACGAGATCCGGCTCGGCGAGCGCGGCCTCCTCGAGTGACTTCATGTCGGTGTGTACGCAACCGGCATCGCCGAGCGCGTCGCGCACCACGCGCTGCATGGTGAGATCGGCGGCAACCAGCAAGGCGGTGAACACGACGGGTTGCAATCCAAGCCATGTGCCAACTGGCGTGAAAGATAGTGGAATACAGCACCCCGCACCTCGCACATACGTTGTCGCGCTCGCGAGACCGGCGTCGCCACGTCGACGGGACCCTTAGCAGGCCCGACGAGAATCTCGGATCTGGTTTTGCGCGCGTTCCACGCGCAGTGTGCGGCAGCCCCCGTGGCGGTCGTGCCCGCGGCGAAACGGCGAACCGTGCGATCGGTTTTCCCGCTCGACTACCCGAGGTCTAACCGCAAGCAAGAAAGGCTGTCGCACCGCGCACGTGAGCGACAGCGCCCGTTCATTCGAGCGCAACAAGGTCCTCACGCGTGGCACTTCGGCTGCATCGTTCTGAAAATCAGGTCCTTGACCATGCGTCAGATTGGAAGCCTGCTGGTCAGGCTTAATCTCGAAACTCGCTCGTATCACGCCGAGGTCGACAAGCCGTGGCTGGACCTGATCGAGGGTGAGCGCGTCCCGTCTCGTCACGCGTACATGCAGTGCCTGCTCCGCGCCTACGGCTTCGATTCACCGCTCGAAGCTGCGCTCCGGTACACGAAGAACTTCGACCAGCTCGTCGACATGACCGGCCGGTACCGCGCCGGCTTCATCGCGCAGGATCTGCTGTCGCTGGGTCTCGGTCCGGCGCAGGTCGCGATCGTGCCGCAACTGATGATCGCGCCGTTCGCGAACCTCGCCGAGGCGCTCGGGTGGCTCTATGTTCACGAGCGCGCCACGCTGGCGCATCAGACACTTCGTCACGAGCTGTGCCTGCGGCTGCCGGAGCTCGAGGAGGCGTGCGCGTACGCCGGAGCCTACGATGGGCAGGTCGGTGCTCGCATCGACGACCTCGGGCTCCAGCTCGAACAGCTCTGCCGCTCGAAGGCGGCCGGCGACGCGATCATCGCCGGTGCGCACGACGGATTTCGCCAGGCCATCGAATGGCTTCGCGCAGCCGAACCGCTCGGCCAGACGCAGCGCGCCGTGACGCCGACGTCATGACGCTGAACGCGCGGTGATCCCCACAGGAGGCACTTGACGTCCCGTGGCTCGCTGTGTATTTAACGCATAGGTTAATTAACCATGACGTTAAACAGTGCGGCTCTGGACGCCACCTTCGCCGCCCTGGCTGACCCGACACGGCGGGCGATTCTTGCGAAGCTGGCGACCGGTGAGGCGTCGGTCCTCGAGATCGCCGAGCCGTTCGACATCAGCCTCCCCGCGGTCTCGAAGCACCTCAAGGTCCTGGAGCGCGCAGGGCTGATCACGCGCGGCCGCGAAGCGCAGTGGCGGCCGTGCCGGCTGCACGCCGCAGCGCTCAAGGGCGCCGCCGATTGGATCGATGCGTATCGCCAGTTCTGGGAGGAGCGCTTCGACCGCCTCGACGATTACCTCCAGGACTTACAAGGCAAGCCGCGCTCACCGCCAACCCCGCCTACCAAGAAGGACCGCCGCCATGGACGCCCCCCCCGCCGCAGCACATGAGATCAACCCGATGCCGATTCCAACCACCTCCGATCGCGAGATCGTTCAAGAGCGAATCTTCGATGCACCCCGCGAGCTGGTGTGGAAGGCGTTCACCGAGCGCGCGCACATCGACAAGTGGTGGGGTCCGAACGGATTCCGCAACGAGACCTCGGCGATGGACGTCCGGGTCGGCGGCGTCTGGCGCTACCTGATGCACGGTCCCGACGGCAAGGACTGGGTGAACTGGATCCGCTACGAGGAAGTCACCGAGCCGAGCCGGTTAGTGTACGCGCACGGTGGTGACACCGACGAGGCGATGTTCCATGTCACGATCACGTTCACCGAGCTCGGGAACCGGACCAAGCTGACG
>JACCYD010001476.1 GCA_013696695.1 Deltaproteobacteria bacterium
TAAAAGGATTACGTGCGTTTTGTCGTCTTCGTACTCCTTGGCATCGCCTTGTCCGGACAAGCGGTTGCGGATCGGGCGGATCGCCCCCGCAAACCGTCGGCACCCGTCAGGGTCTACCTCGACTCCAAGCCCGTCACGGGTGGCTATGAAGTGCGGCTGGTCGCCGTACCCACGCGGGACGTTCCTGCGATCGAGCTCATGCTCGGCGACAAGAAGCTCGCGTTCGGCGCGACCGTCGTCGGTCAGCGCCGCGAACTGGTCACGCGCATCTCGGTGCGCGGTGGCGAAGGGCTCGATGTGATTGGTTCCGCGAGCGCGGATGGCCGCAACAAGGTGACGTCGCTGCGCGTCGGTACGCAGCCCGCACAGCGCAAGCGCTCCACCACGATCCGCACGCTGCCCGATGGTCGCGAGATCCAGGAAGTGCGCTGATGCGGCTCGCTCCCCTTCTCGTCTTGCTCGCAGCCTGTGGCGGTGACGACGGCGACGACGAGCCGCTCGGCGAGCCCGGCACGTTCACGGTCACCGGCGCCGTGTCGTATGAAGATCGTCCGCAAGGCAACAGCGGCGCACTCGGTCAGCTTGCGCCGAAGCCCGCGCGCGGCGTTCAGGTCGCGGTGGTCGCCGAGTCCAACGGCGCGGTGATCGCGATGACGGTCGCCGATGACGCCGGTGCGTACTCGCTCGTGTTCGACGGCTTCACTGGCCAGAAGGTCCACATCCTCGCGGCGACCACGAGCACCGTCGCCACACGCCCGATCAACGTGCGCCACGCGGCGAACGAGAAGATCCATGGCTTCGGTGGCCCGACGTTCGATCTCGCCAGCAGCGAACAGAACGTGCTCGTCACCGAGGCATCGGGGCTCGGCGAAGCGTTCAACATCTTCGACGTCCTCATCGACGTTCATGACCAGATCCCGACGCTGTTCCCCGGTCGAAGCCCTTCCATCGTCGACGCCTTCTGGCACGAGGGAAACACCAACGGCACGTACTACTTCGACAACGGCCTCTATCTCCTCGGCGAGAGCTCCGATAGCGATGGCTACGACGACACCGTGATCCTCCACGAGGCAGGTCACTGGGTTGAAGATGTCATCGGTCGCTCCGACAGCCCCGGCGGCAATCACGATGGGAGTCCCACGGATCCGACGCTCGCGTGGTCGGAAGGCTTTGCCACCTACTTCGCGATGGCGATGACGAACAAGCCGATCTACGCCGACTCCAACTCCGGCGGCGGCTTCGCGTTCAACGGCGACACGTCGAATCCGCGCAAGGCAAACGCCGGCGGTGCGCTCACTCAGCCGGTCAGCGAAGACATGGTCACGCAGATCCTGTGGGACATGGCCGATGCACCGGCGTCCGACGACGACGGCATCGCCGGCACCCACGTCCTGGTGACCAGCGTCGAGGCGTTCTTGAAGTTCGCGTCGCTGCGCCCCGTCGGCACGGCGGGTGTCGACCTCGTCGATGCGCTCGATGGCTGGTTCATCAACAACGGCCTCGGTACCTGCGCCGCGATGCGCACGCTGGTCAACACCACGCACACGTTCCCGTACGACTACGGCTCGTCGGCCGGCGCCTGTCCCTGATCGCATCGCGCGATCCGCGCGTAGCGCTCGGCGGGATACGCGGACTGGTCGCGCAACGCGGCACGATCGACCGCCGAGGCATTCGCCGGTGCGAGTAACGCGCGCCACGACCGCCCGTCGCGCGCGAGTAAGCCGTCGAGCAGATCGACAAACGAATACACGCTGCCGGTGATCGCGCGCTCGCTGTTCGCGATCAGCTCGACGCTGTCCGACCACGCGCCGTAGTGCTGCGCCGACCAGCAGGTATCGAGCACGACGATGCGATGCTCGACGACGGAGTCGATCTCGAGCTCGCCGGCGAAGTTGTGGCCGTTGTAGTAGACGATGTCGTGACTCGCGAGGGCGCCATCGATCGCTTCGGTCACGGCCTCTGCGTCATCGGGAAGCGGGCCGACCAGATCGACCATCGCGTCGCCACGCTCGAAGCGGTGTGC
>JACCYD010001496.1 GCA_013696695.1 Deltaproteobacteria bacterium
GCCGTGCACCGAGGTCACGCAGATCTTCCCGCTCGTGGTCTGGAACGCGACCACCACCTCGCGGTCGAACGCGTTGGCCGCGGTGACCCGATACAGGTCGAAGGTCGGCAACGCGATGTCGTCGGGCGAGATCACGCCGAGGTCGGTCGCGCACGGCAACACGGTGTCGATGCGCGGCTCGGGGCCAAGGCCGAACACGATGGTGACGAGCTGGACGACGCCGCCGACCTCGATCAAGCCACCGAGCTCGACCTTGCCGATCGGGAACAGCCGCAGGAAGTTCAGCACCTGGCCGTCCTCGGCGAAGATCGGCGCCTCGATCGCGACCGGCGACAACGTGCCGAACCGCGACGTGAACGAGACGATGCCGTCGGGCGTGGCGAGCGTGACGTCGATCGAGCCATCGCCGTCGAGATCGCCGAACGCCGGGGGGCCGGACTGCGCCGGCGTCACGAACGACGCCTGCGTCGCGAGCGCGCCCGTGGCATCGCCCTTGCGCACGATGATCGAGGTCTTCGACACGCCGACGACATCGCCGGCGCCGTCGCGATCCAGATCGGTGACGCGCAGGTCGTCGGCCTGGAAGGTCACCGGCGCGCTCGGCTCGGCGAGCTGACCACCCGGTGCGTGACAGAACCCGTCGTTGCCGCAGGTGTACTCGCCGGCGGGGCAATCGCTTGGCCCGTCGCACGTCACCGCGCAGCGAACGCAGCGCGCCGCCTCGGTGTCGCAATCCTCGCCGAGCTCGAGCAGGCCGTTTCCGCACACGCTGCGCGTGACGTCCGTGAAGTCGGTGCATGCCGCGGTGACAACGAGCAGAAGTGCGAGCTTCATGGCGTCTTCTTGAACGGGTTGTCGATGATGTCGTCCTTCGTCGGCCGCTTGACCGCCGCGGCCTTCTTCTTGAGCGGAACGTCGAGCATCTGATCGCGATCGGGCGTGATCGTTCGCGACTCGACCCGGTAGCCGTCGGCCTTGAACACCATGACCAGCGGGCCGGGATCCTTCGGCAGCTGCACCGGACCTGGCGCGGCGCCCACGGTCATGCCGCCGACCAACACCTCGGTGCCGTCGGGGACTCCCGACACGTCGATGATCACGTTCTGTGCCTCGGGCACCTGTTTGGGAGCTGGCTTCGGAGAGTCGACGATCACCGGCTCGCGCGCTGGCTCGCGTGCTGGCTCGCTCGCCGGCGGCGATGGGTGCTCCCACGGACGGAAGACGATCAGCATGACCGCCACGACGAGCACGGCGAACCCTACGATCACGATGCCGCGGTTGCGTCGTGTCTGCGCGAGGACCACGGGCTCGGCCGTGGCCCCGGGATTCGACTTCTGCGACGGCCACGGCGTTGCCGCGCGCGGCATGCCGCTCGAGCGTGCCGACGACGTGTTCACGGGCCTGGTCTCGGAGCTCGCCGGGGAGGCGTCCCAGCCATCGGTCGCGATCGACATGCCGGCTTCGACCGCGACCGTCTCGAGTGCGGCGACCGCCGCGCGCAGGTTCGGCGGGCGATCCGCAGGATCCTTTGCGATCAGCCAGCCGATCGCGTCGTCGACACCGGTCGGCAAGCTCGGGTTCACGCTGCTCGGTGGATCCGGTTCCATCGTCAGCTGCCGCATCAGGATCGACATGTAGTCGTCGGCGTCGTGTGGATACTTGCCGGTCAGCAGCAAGTACGCGAGCACGCCGAACGCGTAGAGGTCGGTGCGGTGATCGACGTCGCGACCGCGGCACTGCTCGGGCGACATGTAATAAGGCGTGCCGACCGGGGTGCCCGTGCGCGTCTTGTGCTTGACGCCTTGCTCCAGCGCGGTGTCCTCCGGCGACAGCAGCTTGGCGATGCCGAAGTCGAGCAGCTTCGGAAACACGCCACCGCTGTCGGCGGCGAGGAACACGTTCTCGGCCTTGAGATCGCGATGCGCGATGCCCTTGGCGTGTGCCGCATCGAGCGCGCGCCCGATGCCGCGCAGGATCGGCAACGCGTCCGCGAGCGAGAGCTTGCCATCGCGCTCGATCCGCGCATCGAGGGTCTCGCCGTCGAGATACTCCATCACGTAGTAGTGACGGCCGTCGGCCAGCTGCGAGAACGAGAAGATGTCGATGATGTGGCGGTGGCGGATCTGATTGACCGCCTTCGCTTCGGCGACGAACCGCGACACCATCTCGGGGTCGACGGAGAACTTGCGGGCGAGCACCTTGATGGCGACGACCTTGCCGATCAGCGGGTGCGTCGCGCGAAACACCGTGCCGAACGCGCCTTCGCCGAGCTTGTCGTCGACGACGTATTCGCCGACCCGTTGCCCGGGGGCGAGGTCGCTGTCACCGGAGGATGGCGATGGCGACGTCTGAGGCGTAGGTTCCGACACCGCGTTCTCGATTGTCCACGATTGCAAGAGGGTCGCCGTGCCGACTGTCGCCTTCCCCTACGGCCTGGACGGGTTTTCCTGCATGTTGGTTAACTGACGTAGCCATGCGGCGACATGTGAACGCCGGAATGTAGGTATGACCCCGGCGCGGTCCGTGCAACCCCGCTAGAACCGGCCGCCGAGCGTGACGCCCGCCCCGGATCGAGAGGCCATCGGCGCGAGCCGCACCCCCTCCTCGTCGGGACGATCCAGCCAGTACAGCGCTGCTGCGACCCCCACGATCCCGAGCGTGATCCCGCCGGTGACCAGCGTGCCGGTCAGCACCTCGCTCCGCCGCGCGGTCGCATCGCGATACTCGTCGAGCACCTCGGGGCGTTGATCACCCTTACGAATCGCGGCCAGCCGGTCTTCGACGTCGCCGTTCAGGCCTCCGAGATACACCACGCCCCCGAGCGTGATGACGCCGGTGATCGCGGCCGCGACGAGCACGAACGGCACCGCGCGGCGCCGCGGTGTGCTGCGCAGTGACTGCTCGATCACGAGATCCTGTCCGCGCCCGACCTCGACATCGCGCGACACGGTCTCGCGACCGCTGCGCAACACCGTCACCAGGTGCTTGCCCGCCGGGACCTCGAACGACGTGCCCGTGGCCGCGCGACCGTCGATCCGCACGCGCGCGCCGCGCTCGGTCTTGACCGTGATCTTACCCGGCTTCGGCGACATCGGAATTTCGGCCGATTTCGACTCGCCCTTGACGACGCGCTCGACGGTGTCGACCGCGATATAGCCATCCGCTTCGATGTGGATGGTGTGCGGACCGTCGACGACGTCGACCATCTGGAACGGCGGCACGGTCTTGCCATCGATCGTCACCGTGATCGCGAGCTTCTTGTCGTCGGGGAGATCCGCGATCTCGCGCATGCTGTCGCTGCGCTTCTCGGCGCCGAGGATCGGGCTGATGCCGAGGCGCGTGCGGTCGACGTCGACCACCGCCGCCGCGGCCTTCACACCGGCGGACGTCAGCTTGTCGACCTCGCGCTGCATCTCCCCGACTGCATCGGCCGCGATGCCCACCTTGCCACCGGTCTTCACGCGGTCGAGGTAGTAGCGGTAGTGCTCCACCGCTTTCTTCGCATACTCGAGCTTGGGATCGACACGGTACTGGCGGCGATGCGCCTGGGCGGCCGAGAACGCGATCTCTGGAAGCGATAGCGCCTTGAACGCCTCGTCGAAGTTGATCGCCGCGGCCTCGAAGTTCTGCGCCGCATACGCCTTCTCACCCGCGCGAAAGTGGCGCTCCGCCGCTTTGCGATCGCCGGTGACCTCCTCGCCTCGTGCGCGTCCCGCGAACGCGAGGACGAGCGCGACCACCAGGCACGTCGCCCGCATCACTTTCCCCCCACGCTGGGCTCGGCCCCAGTCCCGAACCCACACGTGCGATCACGCGACGTGCATTGGCGATAGATGGTGATCGCTTGGAATGCGCCCTCCCGCACCACGATGTCATCGATCCCGTCACCCGTCGCATCCCCGACCTGGAACGCATCCGCGAACGCGACGTCGATCAGGCGCTCGGCGCGCGACAGGTCGAAGGGCAGCCGGTACAGCGTCGAACCGTTCGAGAACACCATCCCATCGAATTCGGTCCTCGTGCTACACAGCACCACGAGCTCCTGCGGATCCCCCGTCGGTGGCTCGAATCTGCGCGCGAGCGCCATGCTCGCGATGCCGGCGTCGAAGCAAACGTAGGTAGCGCCATCGTCGCGCGGCGCGAGCTCGGCCAGCTTCGCGCTGACATCGACACAGCCCGTCGGACCCGCGAGCGGATCGAAGTCGCACAAGAACAGGCCGCCCACGGTCACCCCGTCGAAGCCCGACGGGAGGCCGAGGCCGATCATCAGCTTCTGCACGCCCGCGAGCTCGATCTGCTGGAGCTCGCGCACCACCTCGCCCTTGGGCGGCGTGAACCGGTCGAGCCACGGAGCGAGGACGATGTCATCTCCGTCGATCGTCGCCGGATCGAATCCGATCACCTTGAACTGGGCATCGACGGCGAGCACGGTGTCGTGCAACGCGCCGGGCGCGCTCCATGCGAGGTAGTGCGCGTCGTCGACGCAGAACACGCTCGGTGCCGGCTGCCCGTTGTCCGACGAACAGCTCGCGATGTCGTCGGTGTCGCTCGCGCTGTTGATTCCGAGCTCGGCACCCGCCGCACCACGCGACAGGTAGACCGTCGACCTCGGCCCTTCCTGCTCGATCGCGAGCACGTCGTTGCCGATGCTGTCATCGGTGAACTTACCCGTGATCACGCCACGAAATTGCGACGCCGACGTCGGCGGTGGGAACTGCGGTCGCGGATCGAAGAACGCGAGCATCGTGCGTTGCGGGCTGCCGTGGAGCAACGCGAGAGCGGGCACCGACTGTATTGGCCTCGGCGGTTCCGAGCTCGGCGGCCGGTCCTGCGCCTGCACATCGTCGTCGATGAACAGCACGGCGAGATCGTCGATGGCGCCGAGCCGATCCGTCGAGTCGATGATCTGCGTCGGGATGATCGAGAGTAGCGTGCTGAACGTTCCGACGGTGACGCCGGGCAGCAGCTGATCGGTCACGCCGTACGCGATCTGGAGTCGGTTTCCAGCGCCGCCGACATCGACGTAGGCGACATCGGGGAGCTCGTTGCCGTCGAAGTCACCGAGCAAGAAGGTCTGCACCTCGGTCTCGGTGTCGAAGCGAAAGCGCAGAAATCCGGCCGGCCGGCGATCGAGGAGGTCGATGTCGTCACTTCCAATGGGGAACGCGTTGAAGCTCGTCGCGACCGCGTCGAGATCACCGTCGCCGTCCATGTCGATGGTGCGGATCCGGCGCATCGGACGATCGCTGCCGTACAGCTCTTCGAGTGCGTTGTTGGTCAGCGAGTAGACGCCGCTCGA
The DNA here is from genome assembly GCA_013696695.1 of Deltaproteobacteria bacterium. Classification (GTDB taxonomy): domain Bacteria; phylum Myxococcota_A; class Polyangia; order Haliangiales; family Haliangiaceae; genus JABFXX01. The sequence continues at coordinate 5,300 of JACCYD010001496.1, forward strand.
CAGTGCGAGGGCGAACTTGCTCGCACCGGCGATGACCGGCTCGAGTGTGACGGTGCCAACCGGCGCCGCACCTGCCGGGGCGCCGGTGAGCGGCGTGGGCGTGGTCGCGAAGCTGCATGGTCGGGTCGCCGACGCCGCCTTGTACTCGGCGAGCTGGTTGCCGTGCGACACCACGAGCGACGGGCACTCCTGACCGCGGAGGTTCGCGAGCACCGGCCGCGACGTCGGCGGCGTCGGTGACACCGGAATCTCGGTGACCGTGTAGCCAGGGTCGACGAAGTCGATCGCGATCACGCACAGCCGCGCCGGAAGGTCGACCGGCCGCAGCCACATCGCGATCACTTGATGCTGCGGGGCGACGTCGAACACGTCGATCACGTCCTCGTAGGCTGCATTGGCGAGATCGTTGGCCGTCCCTCCGCACATCGGGGCATCAGCGAGATCGGTGGGTTGCTGCTGCCCGACGTCGAACGCCGTGTAGCTCAGCGTCACTCCGTCCGCGTCGACGCCGATGATGCTGAGATGTTGCGGGGTGATCGGCTGGACGAAACGCGGCGTGCCCTTTCCCTGCGGAACGAAGCTCGGGAACGGAAACGGCGTCGGCTGCCCGGTGGCCGTCGAGGTATAGGCAACGATGCCGTCGGAGGTCGGCAGCAACGTGTCGTTGTCGCCGCCCTGGTCGAGGCTCCCGAACGTGGCATTGCCGCGCGCGATCGGGGTCTGGATCGTCAGCTGTTGCTCCGCGTCGTCAGTCGGGAACCGCACCGTCGTGAGC
>JACCYD010001504.1 GCA_013696695.1 Deltaproteobacteria bacterium
GTGCACGAGTCGCTCGGGGTCGGCGGCATGGCCACCGTGCATCGCGCGGAGCAGCGGCAGCGCGATGGCTCGCTGCGACAGGTCGCGCTCAAGCGACTGCTGCCCACGCTGAAGAAAGAGCTGGTGACGCTGTTCCTCGACGAGGCGCGCCTGCTCCACTACCTCGACCATCCGAACATCGCGTCGACGTTCGACTCCGGTCGCGTGTTCGGCACCTACTTCATCGCGATGGAGTACGTGCGCGGGCCGACCCTCAAGGAGCTGGTGCAGCATTGCGCGCTCACCGTCGGTGCGGTGCCCAAGCCGGTGACGCTCAACCTCGCGGCGCAGCTGTGCGACGCCCTCGATCACGCCCACAACCGCTGCGACGACGCCGGCAACCACCTCGGGATCATTCACCGCGATGTCACGCCGGCGAACATCCTGCTCTCTGATCAGGGCCTCGTGAAGGTGATCGACTTCGGGCTCGCGAAGGCGACCCTGTCGACGGAGCGAACCTCGGCCGGCGTCATCAAGGGCAAGTTCGGCTACATCGCGCCCGAGTACCTCGTCGGTAAGCTCGACCTCCGCGTCGACCTGTGGGCCGTCGGCATCATCATGTACGAGCTGCTGACCAGCCGCCGGTTGTTCGACGGCGTCGACAACCTCGACACCATGATGCGCGTGCGGCAGATGCCGATCCCGCGGCCTTCGATCGCGAATCCCGCGGTGACGCCCGATCTCGACGAGCTGGTGATGCGGGCGCTCGAGCGCGAGCCCGAGCGACGCTGGCAATCCGCGTCGGCGATGCGCGATGGAGTGCGCGCGGTGATCGCGCAATCGAACGAGTACGCCGACAACCGTCAGGTCGCCGACTGGGCGCGCTGGGTGTTCGAGCAGAAGCGCGGCCGCCCTCCTCAGTTCACGCCGGTGATGGCGATGCCGGTGATCGCGACGCCGGTGCCGTCGCTACCACCTGCGCCGAGTGCCGTGGCTCGCGCGGTAAATCCGTCGACGATCGTGTCGCTGCCGGGAGTGCCCGCTCTCGCTCAGCGCTCCCACAGCCCGCTGATCATCGCCGGCGTCGCGTTCGTCACGCTGATGCTGGTGATGATCATCTTGCGGCTCGTCACGTAGGCACCACCGCCGGCAGCGGCTGCGCGAGGTGGCCGGTGTGTCGCGTCGCCAGCTCGACGTTGCCGAGGTGGGGCGTGCGACGAGCTCGGCGCGGCTCGACGCCGAACGTCGCTCCGATCTCGAAGTGGCGATTCACGAACGCGGCGATCTCGGGGCGGGCGACGGCGCGGGTGGCGGTGATGTGGCGCGCGCCGGTGACGCCTGCCCTCGCGAGCTCCCAGACGCGACGGCCGGCATCCTCGGCCCACACGACCGAGCGAACCTCGTCGGAGACCACCGTCATCGGGAGTCCGCGGCCATGGCGATGGCGCAACCAATCGAGGTGCCCGATCCGACCCGTGGCCGAAGGGCCGATCCACAACCCCGATCGGATCACGAGGCTGTTCGGGCGCGCGAGCACCAGCTGCTCCGCGGCGACCCTCGTGCGACCGTAGACGCTGATCGGTGCGGGCGGTGAATCCTCGAAGTACGGCCCCGCATCGCCGCCGAACACGTGATCGCTCGAGCAATAGACGATGCGCGTCTCGGCCGGCGCGTACGCGAGGAGGTTGCGCGTTCCCAGGACGTTGACCGACTCGGCGAACTCGGGCGACCGCTCGCAGACCTCGACGTCGCAAACACCGGCGCAGTGAATGATCAAGCTCGGGCGCCGGTGCTTGAACAGCAGCGACACCGCGAGCTCGTCGTCGAGATGAAGGCCACCCGCGATGCCGTCAGGTAGCTCGCGCGTGTTGCCGTTGCAGAACGCTTCGACTTCGCCGCCACGCGCCTGCCAGATCGACCAGCCCAGCATGGAGCCGGCCCCGAGGAGAAGCGCGTCGAACACGGCACACTCTACCGGATTCGATTCCTCGGCTACACTGTCCCCATGCGCAGCCTACTGGCATGTCTCCTGATCGCTGGGTGTAGCGGCAACGCGCGCGACACCGGCGAGACCGGCACCCAGTTCATCACCATCGGCGCCGACGCGCTGCCTACCCTGCGCTCGATGACCAGCGCGCAGATCATCGAGTCCGATGGCGTGATCGCGGTTGCCGCGATCGACGCGCGCGATCTCGAGGCGCTGTCGTCGCGCATGCACCAGGAACATCACCGCTGCGGTGGTTACGCGCTGCACGACTCGGTGATCGAAGCGCACGATTTCCTGCGGCCCGCGATCATGGCGGCGCCGATCGAGTACCCGATCGACCGTGGCGAGGTCGTGAAGGCCGTGCTGCCGAAGCTGTCCGAGGCCACGATCCTGACGACGATCGGCGAGCTGCAGGCGATGAAGAATCGCTACTACCGGTCGGCGAGCGGCGCGGCCGCATCGCTGTGGCTGCAGGAGCGCTGGCGCAGCTTCATCCCCGCGCATCGCAAGGACATCACCGTCGAGTTGTTCGATCACGGCTATCCGCAGAAGTCGGTGATCATGACCATCCCGGGCAAGGGGCGCGCGAGCGAGGTCGTCGTGATCGGTGGTCACCTCGATTCGATCGCACCGGGCGGCACGTCGAGTCGCGCACCGGGCGCCGATGACGACGCCTCCGGCATCGCGACGCTGTCCGAGGTGGCGCGCGTGCTGCTGGCGAGCGATTTCCAGCCGGAGCGCACCATCAAGTTCATGGGCTACGCCGCGGAAGAGGTCGGCCTGCGCGGCTCGCTCTCGATCGCGAAGGATTTCAAGAAGCGCAACATCGACGTGGTCGGCGTGCTGCAGCTCGACATGACGAACTATCAGGGCTCGGCCGCCGACATCTGGATCATCACCGACTTCACGAGCCACGTACAGAACACGTTCCTCACCAAGTTGATCGAGACGTACGTCGGTGCGACATGGGGCTTCGACAAGTGCGGCTACGCCTGCTCGGACCACGCGTCGTGGCACCGCAACGGCTTTGCGGCGTCGATGCCGTTCGAATCGCGGTCGCGCGAGATGAACCGCTCGATCCACACCGACAAGGACACGCTCGAGCGCAGCAACAACAACGCCGCGCACGCGATCAAGTTCGCGCGGCTCGGCGCGTCGTACGCGATCGAGCTCGCGAAGGGCGAGCT
>JACCYD010001516.1 GCA_013696695.1 Deltaproteobacteria bacterium
CGCCGCGGTCGCGATCCCGAGCGCGAGCTTGTGCTTGCGCACGAAGCGACCGAAGCGCTCGCGCCGCGTGTAGCGATGCGCCGCGACCAGCTTGCCGGCGAGAAACGCGCGCAGATCCGCGGCGAGATCGCTCGCATCGGCATAGCGAGCCGCCTTGTCGGTGGCCATCGCCTTGGCGACGATCGCGCCGAGCTCGGGCGGCACCTCGTCGGGCAGCGCGACCGCGGCCGCTTTGCCCTGTCCGGCGTCCTCGATCCACGCGGTCGCAGAGCTGCCTTGGAGCACGCTCTTGCCGATCAGGACGTGGAGCAAGGTCGCGCCGAGGGCATAGACATCGGCGCGCGCATCCGCAGCTTCACCACGCGCTTGCTCGGGCGCCATGTAGCCAGCGGTGCCGAACACGCCACCCGCACGGGTCAGCCCGGCGGGACCACCGGACGGGGGAAGGTCTGCATCGTCGGCCTCACCGAGCTCCCGCGCGAGACCCCAATCGATCAGCAAGGTCTCGCCGTAGGCACCGACCAGGATGTTCCACGGCTTGATATCGCGATGGATGATCTTGCGTGCGTGAGCGAACGCCGCGGCATCCACGGCGGCGAGCACGTTCGGCACCAGCGCGAGACGCTCGCGTGCCGTGGTCGCGGCCTCGACGCGATCCGAGAGGTGTTCGCCGTCGAGACGGCGCATCACGTAATACGGCCGGCCGTTGCGATCGCGGCCGGCATCGTGGATCGGCACGATCGAGGGGTGCTCGAGACGGGCAGTGATCCGGACCTCGCGTTCGAATCTCGCGAGCTGCACGTCATCGTCGGTCAGCGCCTGCTTGATCGCGACCTCTCGGTCGAGCGCGCGATCCGTCGCCGCGACGACGCGACCCATGCCGCCGCGTCCGAGCTCGTCGCCCAGCGCGAAGCGCTCGCCGCCCGGATCGAACGCGGTGGCCGCACGATCTTGGGGGACCGCACGAGGCTGCGGGATCTCCCGGCGCGTTTCGGCCTCCGGAGGACCGTCCTCTCGACTCACCGAACGAGCTTAACCGACCGGCAGGTCGACCGCGGGGAGTCGCATCGTGATCACGGCGCCACCACCCGGACGGGGCGTCAGCGCCACCTCGCCGCCGAGCGTTGCGGCCACGGAGCGCGCGACGCCGAGCCCGACGCCGACGCCGGCACCGCGCGCGGAGGACCGGAAGAACGGATCGAACGCGCGGCTGGTCTCCTCGGGCGACAGGTCGCGCCCGTTGTCGGAGACCTCGACGACCACGTCGTTTCCGCGTTGCTCGACGGCGATCACGATCCGGTTGGTGGCCGCGGGGCTGGCCTCGTCGAATCCCGAGGCCGAGAACAGCATCATCGCGAGCACGGCCTGGCCGACGCGCGATTCCTCGCCGCCGACCGGCCGCACGGCCGAGATCTGACGGATGACGTGTGCACGTGGCTCGAGCGTCGGCGCCGCGAGACGCAGGGCGGCGGAGACCACGGCGGCGAGATCGAGGGACTGCGAACCGCTGCGCGTGGCCAGCGATTGCAGCGCGCGCACGTTGCTCGCGATCCGCTCGGAGCCGGTGGTGATGTCGTCGAGATAGCGCAGCGCCTGCGCGTGATCGGGGCGCTCGAGCGACAGCTGCTTGCGCAGCGAACGCAGGTTGAGGAGCACCGAGGTCAGCGGGTTGTTGATCTCGTGTGCGAAGCCGGCGGCGAGTGCACCGACGAGGCCGATGCGATCCGCTTCGAGCAGGGTGAGTTGCGACGAGGCTTCGCGGATCACCATCACGTAGGCGACCCCGTGCTCGGGAAGCAGGCTGTAGCCGATCGCGAGCGCGATCGTGACCGAGCTGCCGTTCTTGTGAACGCCATGGAATTCGAGCGCGGGCGACACGGGGTGGCCGGCGCGATAACTCGCCGACAGCTGCCGCACCAGCGCGCGTTGCTCGGGTGCGATCAGCTCGATCGGCGGGATCGCGAGCATCTCGTCGAGCTGATAGCCGAGCACTGCTGCTGCGGATTCATTCGCGTACCAACGCTCGAGATCGTTGCCACGATCGGCGATCACGAGGATCCCGATCCCGCTGTAGCCGGCCGCATCGAGCAGTGCCGGGAGCAACTGCGCGAGCTGGGCGGGGCTATGAGTCATCGCTTGACGAAGGTACCTCGCTGCGGATCCTTCACGACACCAGGAAACCGCAGGACCTGGTTGTGCATCGCGACGTAGACCCCCGGGTCGACGATCTGGACGGCGAGCAGCGCCTCGGTCAGGTTCTGAAGCGCATCCGTCGCGCGTAGCTCGTAGGGCCGCATCGCACCGGTGAACACGATCGGTGATGTGGGTGTGCCCAGCTCGCAGACGCGCTCGCCCGAGATCGCTAGCCGATCGGTGCCGTGCACGACGACGACTCCCGAGAGCGACGCGGCCATCTCGGTCGCGGTGCGTGCGATCAGCGTGTGATCCTCGACCGACATGTCGAGGCTGTCCTTGTTCATCAGCTGGACGCGCTGGACCTCGACGCCTCGGAGCTCGAGGGACGCGAGCATGATGTCGAGCACCGAGAGCTTGTTCGCGAGCACGCCCGACAGCTCGTCGTAGGTCTTCTCGATCGTGCCCCCGGTCGAGATCAACGCGATCCGGCGCATCAGGATTTCGGTTTGAACCGGACGCGCGCGCGTGCAGTCGGAGCGATGTTGCGATTGACCAGCACCAGCACCGACGCCGGGATGACGAGCGCGAGCGCGAGCGGCAGCAACATGAAGAGATGTTGCGGGCTCGAGATGCGGATGTTGTCGAGCTGCTGGAGCGCGGGCCAGAACAAATACAGCGTGACGGCCGATGCAACCGCCGCGTATGCGAGCGCGATGATCCGGTGGTGGCGGGTCATCCGGATCAGCTCGTAGCCCGCCCAGCCCTCGAACATCGCGAGCCCGACGTTCCACCACGGCGAACGGCCGGAGGCGCCGTCGAGGATGTCGAACAGCTTGTGCGGAGCATCCTCGCCAACGAGGCCGGGGAGCAGGAGGGTGAGGCAATACGCGGCGTGGGCGAGCAACAGCCAGCCGAGACCGGTGAGGCCCGCGTCTGGGGCGCGGCGGTGAACGTCGGCGTGTTCACCGGCGAGCAGATCGTTGAACTGCCGGTCCCCGAAGAACCGGCGAATGATCATCGGCCACGCCATCAACATCCACGTCAAACCGGTGACACCGGCGAGCATCAGGACGTCGAGCTGGGTGGTCATCACCGCGAGCAACATCGCGCCGCCGGTGCAGAACGCACTGATGATGCCGAAGCTCGAGTAGCGGTTCGCGAGCTCGACCGAGCGATCGATCGACGTGGTGCGAAGGCCGGAGATGCCGGCCTGGGCGTGCAGGATCGAGCGTGCGATCAGCATGATCAGCGCGAGCATGATCAAAACCATCCGGCCCTCGCGCATCGCGCGGCCGCCGGCCTCGACCATGCCGAGCAACAACATGCTGATGGTCAGTGCGCCGCAGATGCCGAGCACGGTCATCAGGATGGCGGCGCCCTCGAAGCCCTTGTCCTCGGCGACCGGCACCTTCGCGGCGAACCGCGAGAACAGGCCCGTCGCCATCATCGCGCCCAGCACCGCGGGCCACACGAGCAAGCCGAGCCCGAGACCGATGCAGGTGCCGGTGGATGCGTCGAACTTGAGCCCGAGCGCCGCCGCGAACACCACGCTGTGGATCGCGCCGATCACGATGTAGCGAGTCAGCCCGCCCAAGGCATTCGAAGCGCCGGGGCGGCCATAGAGCATCTCGGTGCCGGCCATCCGGTGGAACACCGAGCGCACCACGCAGGTCGACAGCAGCAAGAACAGCCACAGCGCATCGCCGCGGGAATCCTTCATGCCGAGCAGCGACGCGAACGCGAGCAGCGAGACGCCGAGCCCTCCGACCGAGCCGGCGAGCTGCATGATGAGGCCGAGGCTCGACAGGCCTTGATCGGCGGGAACGCCAGCCGCAGGCAGCTGAACGACTTTGTTCTCCTGCGACATGCGGCTCCTCCCGCTTGATAACACGCTATGGCGTGGCACTCACGGGCGGAATCACGAGGGCGTGACGGCGCAGGCGATCGGCAAGCAGCGGCAGCCGATCTTGGCCCCACGCGATGAAATCGCCGCACCGGTACGACGGCACACCCCACAGCCCGATGACCGCGAGATCCGCGGCGTTCGCGGTGTGCACCTTGACCGCCTCCGGATCCTCGAGCGCCGCACGGACCTCCTCCCACGGCAGCCCGGCGCGCTCGACCACCACCTTGAGATCGACATACTCGGCGAGGTCTCGTGCCTCGGCCCAGCTCCCACGCATCGCGGATCTCGCGAAGGCCATCGCGAGATCCGGGCGGTGCTTGTTCGCCCAGTGCTGGATCGCGAGGCAGTGATCGACACCCTTGCCGAGCGGATCGCAGATCTCGCCGAACGCGATGCCGAGGCGATCGGCTTCGCGCTTCGCATCCTTGACGATGTACATGCGCTTGACCTGCGGCACCGCCAAGCCACGCACGACCATCGGCGCGATCTGTCGAAGCACGAGCGGGATCTTGTACGGCGCGAGCACGGTCTCGATCTGCTCGAGCGCGAGATACGAGTACGGCGACCGGAACGAGAACCACAGCTCGCAGGTCAGCGGCTTGTCGGAGATCGACAGCGGGCCACGATCGCTCTGCGGGCGCGGCGTGACGACGTGCGCGACATCGGTGCCGAGATCGCGGGCCAGCTCGGCCTCGAGGTACGGCAACCGATCGATGCCCCAGTACCAGACGCCCTTGTACGAGATCATGCCGGCCTGGTAGTGGCCCGCCTTGCGGAGCTTGGCGTAGTTCGCGTTGACGATCGGTGCGATCGAGCCATGCGACTCGGCACCGTGCTCGTTGAGGAGCGTGCCGAGCTTCTTCTTGTCGAACGCCCACAGGGCGGCGAGCAGATCGATCGCGATCCGCAGCTGGTCGGCGGCCGGGCGATCGCGGATCAGCGTGGTTCCGACATCGCGGACCATGCCGGGATCCGCCGACTTGGTGCCCTTGAACTCGAGATCCCAGTACTGCGCGAGCTGCTGAGCGTCGCGAACGGCTTGGCCGGGGCGCAGGACCGGAGCGGGGTCGACGTCGGAGGCGGGTGGGGTGACGATGTGCACCGCGAGCTCGACGGGATAGGCCTGGATCAGCCGCGAGACCGCCTGTGCGGTGAGGTAGCTCCACGGATCTGCGATATCGATGTAGAAGTCGAGGGTGCGCTGCGAGGCACCACCCGAGATGCGCTCCTTGACGGTGGCGACCGCCCGGCGGGCGGCATCCCCGGTGGGCCCAAGCCAGGTGGAGATGGCTTTGCCGACGAGTCGCTTGGCGATGATCATGACGCGGGCAATACTACGCGGCGGTGGATGAAGCCAAGCTGCGTGACGTGATCGCGTACCTCGAGGAGCTCGGGGGTGACCTGGCGCAGCTCGCAGACCTCGACGAACCGACGCGGATCCGTCTGGTCACCGCGGCGGGACACCTCGCGCGTCCGGACCGCTACCACAAGAAAGCGCTCGGGAAAGCGCTGCTTCGCCAGCGCAAGCAGGCGCGGAAAGACGCGGATCAGGCGGTCCTCGATCAGACCGGCATTCGCACGCTGCGACGCGACACCGTGTTCAAGACGCCGCTGCCGCGCCCCGACATGGCGCTCGAATCGCGCGGCGACGACGGGGTCGAAGATGCCTGGGCGCAGGCCGAAGCGAATCGCCCCGGGCCGGATGAAGCGCCGCCGCAGGAAGGACCGCGCGTCCTCGAATCGCGGCTCTGCTACGTCTGCAAGACGTACTTCAACGAGCTGCATCACTTCTACGATCAGATGTGTCCGCCCTGTGCGGCGCTCAACTTCGAGAAGCGCGATGCCACCGCGGATCTCCGTGGGCGCGTCGCGCTGGTCACCGGCGCCCGCGTCAAGATCGGCTACCAGGCGGCGATCAAGCTGCTGCGCGCCGGCGCGGCGGTCGTCGTGGCCACGCGGTTCCCTCGCGATGCCGCGCGCCGGTTCTCGAAGGAGCCCGATGCGACGGAGTGGACCGAGCGGCTGCACGTTTACGGCATCGACCTTCGCCACACGCCGAGCGTGGAGCTGCTGTGCCGCCACCTGCTCCAGACGCTGCCGCGGCTGGACGCGCTGATCAACAACGCGTGTCAGACGGTGCGCCGGCCGAGCGGCTGGTACGACCACGTGATCGTCGGCGAGGACGCCGATGCGTCGCCGATCGAGCGCGCGTTCCTCGATCGCGATCGCAGCCTGCGGCACGAGCTCGCCGCGATCAGCGGAGGCGAGCAGGGGCTCGTCAAAGCAGCGGGCGCGTCGATCCAGGCCGCGGGGCTGTGGCGCTCCGCGGTGCTGTCGCAGGTGCCGCTGCTCGCCGAGGATCTCGAGCGCGGCGAGCATCTCTATCCGACCCACCGCCTCGATCAAGATCTCCAGCAGGTCGACCTGCGCGATTCGAACACCTGGCGGATGACGCTCGCCGAGGTGCCGACGGCCGAGCTGCTCGAGGTGCACCTCGTCAACGCCGTCGCGCCGTTCGTGCTCAACGCGCGGCTGCGGCCGCTCCTCGCGGCGGTGCCGACGAACGATGCCCACGTCGTCAACGTCTCGGCGATGGAAGGGCAGTTCTACCGGCGCTGGAAGACCGACAAGCATCCGCACACCAACATGGCGAAGGCCGCGCTCAACATGATGACGCGGACCTCCGCGATGGATTACGTCCACGACGGCATCCACATGAACAGCGTCGACACCGGCTGGGTGACCGACGAAGATCCGCTGCATCACGCCGAGCGCAAGCAGCGCCTGCATGGCTTCCATCCGCCCCTGGATATCGTCGACGGCGCGGCGCGCATCGTCGATCCGGTATTCGACGGCGTGTCGACCGGCAAGCACCTGTGGGGCTTGTTCCTCAAGGACTACAAGCCAGCACCCTGGTGAGCTCCGTGTTCGCTTATGATGCGAACGAATGTTTGGCGACCTCGGGTGGTTGAGTCGCGAGGGCCGCAGCACGGTGTACCGCACCGAGCTCGGCAGACTCCGGGTGTTCGACGAGTCGGATCTGGAGCACGGTCGCGCGGCAGCCGCGTTCGTCGGGATCCGACATCCAAACCTCTATCCCGCGGACTGGGTCGGCCAGCATGCCGGCTGCCTCGCGTTGCACGGCCCCTGGGTGGAGCCACTGCCGGCGCTTCCACCCTTTCGAGATTATGTGCTCGGCTTGGTCGCGCAGATCACCCAGGCTGCGGCGGCGCTTCAAGAACGTGGAGTGACCTATGGTCACATCGAGAAGTCGTCGGTCGGCTGCGTCTCCGAGGAGATGTGGGGTTCGCGGGTCGTGCTGCTCGATCGCGTCGTGATGACCGGCGCGTCGACCGCGAACAC
>JACCYD010001517.1 GCA_013696695.1 Deltaproteobacteria bacterium
AGATCCGAGCGCGCGCCTGCGGGCCAGCGAACCGCTTGCAGGTTGAGCTCGATCCGCACGGCCGGTGCGAGCCCCGCGAGCGGACCCGCCTTCAGCGCATCGGCCGTCGCCGTCTGCCCGATCCAGCGGCGCGCGACCGCCGAGCAGCCACCACCGATCTGCGGTTGGTCGTGGATCACGAGCAGCGTCATCGGTAGTCGCGACGAGCCCTTCGTCATCGCGTACATCAACCGGTAGACGAACCGGACCTCGCCGCACTTTCCGGGCGTGGCGAACATCCGATCCGTGCGATTGACGACGCCGACCAGCTCGAAATGCGCGGAGCTCGCCGACAGCCACGCGAGATCGAACAGCCGATGCGAGGCGCCGATGCCGACGCCGGCCTGGGGATCCTGTTGTTTCAGCTGCGCGAGATCGATCGCGATGATGTCGGAGAGCTGGCGATAGATCGGCGACGACGCTGCGAGCTTGGCGTTACTCGCCGACGCGCCCCCGAGCTTGCTGCCGAGGTCGTGGCCCGACTGCTCGAGCGTGCGGAGCACCTTGAGATCGGTGACGACCAGGTCCGGTGCAGCCATCGGCGGCACGGCGAGATCGCACTTGCCGTCCTCGCAAAGATCTTCCCAGTCCTCGTCGATTTCCGACGCACACGCGGCGAGCAGCACAGCGATCATGGCAGCTTTCACGGACCGGCCGCAGTGCAACGGGCGGTCCGTCGGGAGACGATGGCTATCCGAGGGGTTGGCTCGCAAGCGGCGCTAGCCAGCAAGCTCCGGTGGTCAGCACGTTCGCGACAGCGAGGCCGGTCGAATGCGCCGCGCGTCAAAGAACGGCCGTTCTTTCGCCTATAGTCCCGGCGATGTCCTGGTCGGGTGAGCTCCACGGTCGGTACGGGCAAGCGCTCGCCGGCAACGCGGTGCTGATCATCCTCGCGGCCGGCGCAGCGATCGCCTACGTCGTGGCCACCGATCGCAAGCGCGAGTGGAAGCTGCCGCCTTGGGCACCCACGGTGGCGCTATCGGCGCTGTGCGTGTTCGCGCTCGTGTGGGCGTGGCAGCTGCGCTGGCTGTCCGACGACGCCTTCATCTCGTTCCGCTACGCGCAGAACTGGGTCGATGGGAATGGCCTGGTGTTCAACCCCGGCGAACGCGTCGAGGGCTACACCAACTTCTTGTGGGTCGTGTTGCTCGCGATCCCGAACCTCGTCGGCATCGACATCCCGACGACTGCGGTGTTGCTCTGCCTCGGCAGTCAGGTCGGCGTCTTGATCATGACGACGCGCCTCGTGCGCCGGCTCGCGCCGGAGAGCAAGCCGGTGATCGTCAGCCTCGCCGCCATCGTGCTCGCGTGCTCGTACCTCACCGCGACCTACGCCACCGGCGGCCTCGAGACGACGTTCGGCGCGTTCCTCGTGCTGCTCTCGATCGAGAAGGCGCGCGATGACAAGCTGCTGGTCTCCGGGCTGTGCGGGATCGCAGCGACGATGGCGCATCCAGATCACGCGATCTTCTACGTCGCGCTCGGCGGCGTGCTGCTGGTGCGCCGCGTGCCGATCAAGAAGCTGATCTGGTACGCGGCACCGTTCCTCGTCGTGTTCGTCCCGTACTTCTTGATCCGCTGGAATTACTACGGGCTGTTCTTTCCGAACACCTACTACACGAAGTCCGGCGGCGCGACGTACTTCAGTCAGGGTGGGTTCTACCTCTACGCATCCGCACTCTCCGCGGGCCTCCTCGGCGTGTTGCCACTCGCGGTGTACGGCGCGATCCGGCGGCGCCGCGAGCTCGTGGTCCAGTTCGCGATGGTGGCCGCGCCGCTCTATTTGATCTACGTCGCCAAGGTCGGCGGCGACTTCATGCTCGGCCGCTTGCTGATCCCGGCGCTGCCGCTCGTGCTGATCCTCGGCGAGCTCGGCGTCCGGACCCTGATCGAGGACAAGCGATGGAAGATCGCGGTGCCTGCCCTCTTGATCGCGAGCCTCGCGTGCATCCCGACGCGCGTCATCAAGCACCAGGAATACATCTGGCACCTCACCGACGAGCGCACGTTCTATCAGTTCGACGGTTTGTGGCCGCTCGAGATGAAGGGCAACATTCCGCGCCGCGTCGCGACGCTCAAGCGCTACTTCACGGGCAGCAACCCACCGCCGAAGTACGCGGCGTTCGCGATCGGCATGCTCGGCTACGAGACCGGCTGGCCGGTCGTCGACATCCACGGCCTGATCGACGTCGAGCTGTCCGCGATGCCGCTGGCCAAGCGCGGCCGCCCCGGTCACGAGCGGTACGCGTCGCCGGCTCACATCGTCAAGCGCGGTGCCGACATCTCGGCGATGGGTGTCTACGACGGTCGCTACGATCGCGAGATCACGAAGCTGACGCTCGACAAGGAAGGCTATGCGCTGACGCGATACCGCGCCGACCTCCTCGATCCGCTGCGCGACGATCCGACGGTCAAGTTCACGCGGTTTCCCGAGTACATCGACACGTTCCTCGCCAAGGCGCCGCAGCGCGGGCAAGCGGAGCTCAAGCGCGAGCTCGACTTCCTCGACCGGTTCTACTTTGCAGGTAACCCCGATCCGGTTCGTCGCGACAAGCTGCTCGAGCTGATCGCGCTAGCGAAGTGAGGTCACCGGCACGGAGTGACGCTCGGGGACGTCGTGGTTCGCCGGGCTCTCACGGCTGCTGGGGGTTGCGGAGCTTCGCGTCGATGCTGTAGCGGCCGGGGCCGACCGCGAACAGCAGCACCAAGCCGCCGATGATCGCCAGGTTCTTCATGAACTGAACGCTCTGCTGGATCTGCTCCTGGCCCTGGTAGTTCCAGAACGCGTGGAACAGCACGGTCGTGATGACCATGAACACCGTGAGGCCGAACGCGCCGATGCGTGCGAGAAACCCGAAGAGCAGCGCGACGGCTCCGAAGATCTCCGCGTACGCGGCGATGTACACGAGCACGTGCGGGGCAGGAATGCCGACCGACTGCATGTGGCCGATCGCTCCCGCTGGATCGCTGAGCTTCGCGAAGCCAGATACCAGGAAGATCGCGGCGATGAGGACGCGCGCGATCAACGTCGTGCCCGATCGCGGAACAACACTGATGTGCGGCTCGGCGACGCCGTCATCGACGGTCGTCCCGAACGCGAACCTTTCGGCGAGGGATGTATGCGGCATGGGGTCTCCTGCAGCGGAACCTTGCAGGAGACGGTCATGAGCTCGGGCGCGCGTGTCGGATAACGACGCCGGGTGTAGACACACCGGGGTTTGTGGCTCGTCGCCCCCTAGATTTGTCGCGGACTTCGCCAAGTGCGCGAACGATGCTCGGCACGAGTTATGAGTAGAGAGAGTTGCATGATGCGGCACCTCCTTCTCGGTCTCCTCCTTCTCCCAGCGGCATGCACGGGCAGCATCGGCGACCAAGGAGGGGATGACGATCTGCCACCGCCCTCGACCGACGTCGAGATCCGCATCCACGATGGCAACACGCCGATCGCCGGCGTCAGCGTCATCTTCCAGGCGACCGATGAATCGGTGATCGCCGAGATCATCACCGACGCGACGGGCACCGCTCTCGCCGAGATGCCTGAAGGCGGCAACCTCACCGTGATTCGCAGCTACCCGCCGCCGGTCGCACCCGAGACCGAACAGCGCCCGACCGAGGTCTACACCTACGTCGGCGTCGAAGCCGGCGACCGCCTCGAGCTCGGCCACAAGATCGACGCCGCTGCGCTGCCGCAAGCGATCAACGTCCAGGTCCCCGCGGAGGCGCCAGGCACCATCAAGGTGACGACGCCGTGTGGCTCGGGTGAAGGCACGGCGCCGCTGATTCCGATCACCGTGCGCGGCTGCGACTCGTCGCTGGCGGTCTACGTGATGGACGGCGACCAGAGCTCGTTCGTCAAGCAGATGCCGTACAGCGAGCTCGTGGACGTCAGCACCGAAGCCCTGCTCGGCAAGCTGTCGTCAACTATCACCGCGACGAACGTCACGCTGGGCACGACGGTCAACGTCGAAAAGCGGCTCGAGATGGGCGGGTTCTCGATCTACAGCACCGGCAACCAGCGCATCGACACCACGCCGGCGTCGGTCGACGTTCCGAACCTGTCCGGGATCGACGAGCTGCTGCTCGCGCAGATCACGGA
>JACCYD010001534.1 GCA_013696695.1 Deltaproteobacteria bacterium
AGCCGCGGCTGGGATCAGAAGGAGCAGGAACAAGTGGTACGGCCAATCGTGATCGGCCGGGGGTAGCGAGGCGGTGGGCGCCATGCCCGCCGGGTATCCGATCGCGCGACGGAGGCCGTCTTCCGACACGGGCATCCGGGCGGTCGAGATCGTCTGCGGCAGGCCGGCCACCGCGACCTCGGTGCCGTCGTAACGGATCGCGACCAGGAGCAGCGTGCCGCCGGCCGCGAGCTCCGCGGGCGCGATCAGCGTGGAGCCGCAATCGATCTTGCCGAGCTCGAGCACGCTGACGTTGTTCTCGGCGGTGCGCGCGGGAACGATCAGCTCGCGCAGCGGCAGGTCGCCCGACTGCCAGTAGACGCGAAACGCGGCCGTCGGCTGATCGATCTGCAGCATCAGCGAGTCGGAGTGCGAGCACGCCCACTCCGACTTGTGGTGCCAGTACTGGATCACGCGCGGCGCGGTGGTTGGCGCTTTCCAGCTCGGGTTGACCTGGAGGATCGTGGGCTCGTAGTCGTCGGCGAGCTCGAGCTCGTCGGCCTTCGTCACGTAGTCGAGCTGGAGCACCGTCTCGGAGAGCCTGGTCTGCCGGACGATCGGACCGCCGAGCGTCTTCTCGCCGCGATACGCGAAGCCCTCGTCGTAGACGTAGAGCCGGCCGGTCGCGGGGATCGTCGCGCCGGTCGGCGTGCCGACCCAGCGCGGGTGGGCGCAGTCCGCGCGGGCATCAGCGGCGAGCGCAGCGACGAGACCGACACCAACAGCGACACTCGCGAGCTTCATGCTCTCGAAGACATCAGGCCACGCAGGCAGTTGCGACCTGTTTCACCGTAGCGAAACGCCCCGGTGTTGGTGGAACGCGGGCTTACGCGACGAGGGAAGGTTACGGCAGCGCCGCCGGCTTGCGAATGACGAGAATGCCCTCGATCTGCTCGGCCTTGACCGCACCGAACGCCGAGATCTCGTGCTCGCTCTCGAACTGGTTGTTCGACAGGCTCGCGACGTCGAGCCACAGGCTCTCGAAGTCGAGCTTGCCGCCGCTGAACAGCGACTGGATCGAGGTCGTCTTCGGGCCAGGCATCAGCGTCGCGACGCTGCGATCGTTGCCGGTGAGGATGTCCTGGAACGGGATGCGCATCAGGAAGATGAAGCCGGCCTCGCCGCCACTCGGCGTGCCTGCGGTGTCCCAGCCGTGGGCCGCTTCGAGCGTGATCGAGCAGGCGACCAGCGGCGACGGCTGGCTCGAGATGCCGGCGAAGTCAGGCGAGAGCGCTGAATACGTCCGGTAGAAGTTCTCGTGGCGATCGATCATCGAGAAGAATCGCTGCATCAGCGGGCACTGCTTCTCGTCGATCGTCGGCCCGGTACACGCGGTCGGATCCGCAAACACCGTCGACATGCCGAGGTCGGGATCGTGGATCAGCGCGGCCTGCCACGCGGGGTCGACGGCATCGACCGCGATGACTTGCTCGGGCGTGACCGAGCGCGGGGTCTTCGTCGAGTCGGCGTCGTCGATGAACTTGAGGTTGCCGGTGAACTCGCCAGTCGAGTTGACCTGGAGGATGCCCTTGCGGCCGTCCTTCAGCGTGACCGGGCCGGGGCGCAGGAACTCGCCGACGCCATCACCGTTGCGATCCTCGAGCAGCACGAGGAAGTTGTCGGAGTCGATCAAGTAGTCCTGATCCTCGGGCGCGTAGAACATCGTGCGCGCGGCGAGCTGGCGATTGCGCAGCTGGCGGTAGCCGACGCGATCTTGCTCCCACAGCGCGCATTCATCGACCCACCTGGCCGACGGCGTGCGGCACTGCTTCGCCATCCGGCGGAGGAACCGATCCGCGAGGTTCGACTCCACCCAGCTGGGGCGCAGAGCGCCGAGACCGCGGAAGTTGTACCAGTCGTCTTTATCCTTCTGCGTGCAGCTCGTCGCGTGGGTGCCGTACGCGGTGCGGTGAGCGGCGAAGCCGGGGAACGCCGTCTTCGGGCGAACGTAGCTCTCGATGATGAAGTCGGTCTCGCAGACCGAGAACGGACGCACGCCGTTGACGTTGCCGCTCTCGTCGATCAGTGCCTCGAAGATGTCGTCCTCGATGCGTGCGAGGACTTCGAACTGATCCATGTCGAGCCCGTGGAACGTCGTCTTCTTGCCGTCATCGGGCGGCATCACGTCCGGCAGCGCGAAGAAGATCATCGAGGCGAGCGCCTTGACGCGTGCCTCGTACATGTCCGGGTGCTGGCGCTCGTACTCGGATGACAGCGCGGTCATGAATTGGTCGGTGAGCGAGCCGGTGAGCCCGTAGTTCGCGAGGTGCGAGCGATCGATCTCGCGATCGATGCGATCGAGGTTCGCGCGCGCGGCGGCGAGCAGCCCCGGCGAGACGTTCTGCTTGCCGAGCGCCGACAGCGTTCCGCGCAGCGTCGACTTGGTGTGGTTCTCGATCCGGATCTTGTATTCGTGGTCCGCGCCCCCTGCAGTGACCGCGACGCGCGGCTGCGTCGTGCGCGTGCTCTCGAACACCGCACCGGTGTCGAGGTTGGTCACGGTGAGCTTGGCTTCGTTCCCGGTGTCGTAGGCCAGCGACACGTCGAAGTCGACCGAGGCGCGAACGGTCAAGTTGCGAACGCCCGGCTTGGAGCTGGTCGCCTTCGCGACCGTGATCGGAACGTCCTGGATCGCGGGCGCGTCGGTCTTGCCGTCGGCGACCGACCCGAGGTCGACCGCGTCATCCTCCGACACACACGCCACGATCGGCAGCGACAGCAGGACAACGCTAAGCAAACGCATGGTGTGGCGCAGCGCAGCAATGGATAGGCCACTTGACCCCACCGCGAAGCGACCGGAATTGCAGCGCCGGCGCCGATCGCTGGCGGCTCGTGTGGCCACTCGATCGGCTTGTCACGTTGCCGCTCGCGCAGTTGCGATCGTCATCGTGTCGCATCGATCGAGCACGCGCACTGCCTGCACCACCCCAAGAAAGATCAGCAGCAACTTCATCGAAGCCTGGTACGCGATCGTCCACACACGATCCACGCCGGCGCTGCAATGACCCGGGATGCCGCGACGTTCGGGCTCAGATCAAACGGCGTTCGAGGTACGCGTGCACTGCAACCACCAGCTCCTCGATCATCGTCGAGTCGGCGAGCACGTGATCCGTGGGCGCGTCCTCGTACATCAGATTCTGATCGAGCGTGCCGTAGATGATCCGATGCGCGACATCGACCGACGTGCGCAGCGTGGCGCGATCGATCGCGGGATGACGCTGGTGGAGCACGTCACACAGGCCCTCGCAGGTCAGCTTCGACAGCGCGACCGCGCGATCGCGAAACTGCCTGTTGGTGAACATCTCGAGCAGCAACGCGCGCCGGATGCCGTGCTGCTGGCGATAGACCTGAACCGCGAGTGACACGAACGCGCGCACCAGCGCCTCGAGCGGAACATCGAGCGCGGCGAGCGCATGCGCATTGGCCGCGGTGACCTCGCCTTCCTGATAGAGCGAGATCTGGAGGATGTGGAGCAGCGCATCCTTGTCGCGAAACCGGTTGTAGAACGCGCCGACCGACGTACCGGCTTCCTTGACCAGCTCCTGGACGCCGATGTCGCTCCACGAGCGGCCCCCGCCGACCAGCCGCTCGGCCGCTTCGATCAGCCGATCGTGCGTGTTCTGGCTGCGCTCCTGCTGCGGCGGCTTTGCCCACTGCAACACCACATCGGGGGAAGTCTTTGAAAGGACGCCGGGATCCGGGTTTGTGCGGGTTTCGGTGGACATTGATTAGAATAAGTATTCTTATTCTCATCCTATCGCAACCGAAACGTTGAGCCCGCCCCCATGCGCACCCAGTCGATCGCTACCTGCCCTTCAGGCGGTGGCGCGTTCCCACTTTCCGAAGGTGCGACGTACGCGAGCTATGCCGGCGCATTCGCTCGCACGGACGAGATCGAGGTCATCCCCCACCTCGCCTCGCACCGGCCGAATGCGTTCGTGGTCCCTGATCGCGTGGCCTCTCCAACAGCGTTTGTCGGCGCTGTAGAGGTCGCGCGGTTCGAGGCCACGGCATGTCTCGCGTACGTCTCGCCTGAGGTTCCAGCTCGGAGGTCGTCGTGAAGGCTGCCGAAGGTCCGTCGCCCGTGCTGTGGCTGCTGACCACGCCGTTCACGCTGGCCGACACGATGGTCCTCGACGATGACCCTGCCCCCTTCGCGACCGCCCCGACGATGCCGAGCTTCCACGCGCCATCGCAGCCGCAACGCGCGCTCCGAATCGACGACCTGTATCCTGCGAAGCCCCGGTAGCGCGCACCAACCTGGTCACAAACGCCGTTAGGCTGATGCCGTGGACGTGATCGTGATCGGTGCAGGCCTCGCGGGGTTGATCGCGGCTCGCGACCTCGTGAAGACCGGCGCATCGGTCACGGTGCTCGAGGCCCGCGAGCGCGTCGGGGGACGCACGCTGTCGCAGACGCTCGGCGGCCAGACCATCGATCTCGGCGGTCAGTGGATGGGCGACAAACACCACCGGTTGCGCGCGCTCGCGGCCGACCTCGGCGTCGAGTCGTTCGCGCAGTACGGCCGTGGCACGAAAGTCCTGGTGCGCGGGGATTCGCGGCGGACGTTCTCGGGGTTCCTGCCAAAGATCGGCGTGCTGCCGCTGATCGATCTCGGCCTCGCGATCATGCGGCTCGAGCGGCTCGCCGGGCGCGTCGATCTCGAGGAGCCACTGCGCACCAAGCACGGTGCGGCGCTCGACGCGCAGAGTGTCGCCGACTGGCTCGATCGCCGGGTGCGATCGCAACGCGCACGCGCGATGCTCGAGCTCGCCGTGGAAATGATCTTCGCGGCCGAGCCACGCGAGCTATCGCTGCTGTATTTCCTGCTCTACGCCAAGTCGAGCGAAGGCTTTCAACGGCTCGCCGAGATCGAAGGCGGCGCGCAGGAGCGACGGTTCTCGGCCGGCGCGCAATCGATCTGCATCCGCCTCGCCGCGCAGCTCGCGGAGGCTGGCGTCGAGATCCTCCTCGAGCACCCGGTCCACGCGATCGAGCAGAGCGCGGCCGGCGTCACCGTGCACACCGCGCGCACGACGGTCCGTGGTGCCTGCGTCGTCATCGCGATTCCGCCGGTGCTCGCCGCCAACATCGAGGGCGTGCCCGAAGCCCGCGCCGAGCTCGGCGCGAAGATGCCGATGGGGAGCGTCATCAAGTGCATCGCGTCGTACGACCGGCCGTTCTGGCGCGAGGCCGGATACTCCGGCGAGGCGCTGTCGACCACCGGCGCGATCCGCGCGACGTTCGATGACTGCAACGCCGCGGGCGATCACGCCGCGCTCGTCGCGTTCATCGTCGGCGACGCGGCGAAGCGCCTGCGCGACACCCCCGAAGTCGAGCGCAAGGCGCTGGTGCTCGGCGAGCTCGCGCAGCTGCACGGTCCCCAGGCCACGACGCCCATCGCGTATGCCGACAAGGACTGGCAGATCGATCCGTACTCCGGTGGGTGCTACGTCGGTCTGCTGGGGCCGCGCGCGCTCTCGAGTGCGAGCTGTGGGTTGCGCACATCCTTCGGTCGCATGTATTTCGCGGGTACCGAAACTGCTGTGCAGCACGTGGGTTACCTGGAAGGTGCGATCGAATCGGGCGAACGGGTGGCACGGGAGATTCGCGAATCAGCGTACGCAGCCCGCGCACGTTGAAGCGCACGTTGAATGTGGCGGTGCGGGCCTCTATGGTGGTCGTCATGTCCAAGCCTTTGGTTCTCGCAGTCGTCCTTGCCTTCGGCGCGTCGACGCTCACCGGTTGCTTCGTCAGCAGCCGGCCGCGCCACCAGCAGGCGAACAAGAAGAGTCAGGGCTGCGGCCCCGCCCATCACTGGGATGGCAATTCTTGCGTGCACAACGGAAAAGCCAAGGGCCACAAGAAGTAGCGTCAACCTGCCCGAACAGTCCTGGTTGCAAATCGGCGAGTAAGTGGCCACGGTAGGGCCACCTCGCCATGAAGCTCTACGGAACGATCGCCGTCCACGTCCAGGCTGCCGACATCCTGCGCACCCCGAAGTTCTTCGAGAAGGTGAAGCGCGCGTTCGGCGGCAAACCGGATCTCCGGACCGGGAAGATGCGCGCCGCGATCGAAGCCACCGCGCTGGTCGAAGCCTCGCGCGATGCGCTCACCAAGCTCGGTGCGAACAACGCCGTGTCGCTGGTGATCGACGACACCGTGCTGTTCCACGATCGCGAAGGCAAGCCCGATGACCTCGGCGATCTGTTCCTCGCGTTCCACGATAACTCGTCGGTGTTCGGCGAAGGCTTCGACGAGCTCCGGCTCGCGGTCGAGCATCACGAGGCCGGGCTTCACATCGTGATCGAGGTGCAGGCGCGCACCGTTCACGCTGCGAACGCGCCGGCGATCCGGATCATCGCTTCTGGGCGCGTCGAGGCGTTGACGCCCAAGCCGAGCGAGGATGCCGAGTCGTACCGCAAGCGGGCGGAGCCGATCGCGAGCGATGCCAAGGCGCTCGAGATGTATCGCGTGCAGTTCGAATCGTTCGTCGACCGCATCAAGGAAGCGATCGCGGCGGCGATGCCCACGGCTCGTGCCGAGGTCGAGCGTGCCGAAGCCCGCGTGGTGCGCCCCGAGGGCAAGGACGGCGAGCAGGCGCAGCAGCCCGACGCTCGCTACTACGATCCATACGTCGCGTACTACCCGAGCCCGCTCGGCTTCGCCGCCGAGATGCTGATGTGGTCAGCGATGTTCTCGATGATGATGCCGCCGCACTTCCACGTCGTCGATCATCACAATCACGTGCAGGGCTTCGCCGACGAGCCCGGGATCAAGGACGGTCCGACGGCGTCAGCCGAGCCCGCAGCCACGTCTGAAGGCAACTGGTACGACGGCGACGGCAGCGCGGCCGCCGACACCGCCGGTAGCGATGGCGGCAACTGGCACGACGGCGACTCGTCGGGCGCGGACAGCGGCGCCGACAGCGGCGGTGGTGATGGAGGCAGCTGGTGGGGCGGTGACGGCGGTGGCGATGGCGGCGGCTTCGACGGCGGCGGCTTCTTCGACTGACGCGCTCAGCGGACGTTGATCGCGACGACGATCGCGACGGTGATCGCGATCAGCACGAGCGAGACCAGCACCTTGATCGCCGCGGTCAGCGCAGCCGGTCTACCGGTCGCGGTCGACGGCAGCACGAGGTACTGGATCATCGGCAGCATCAGCTGACACTCGTTGCAGCCCCACTGCCGGATGTTCGCGTGCCACACCGACGCGTATCCGCAACGCGGGCACAGCGGCGAGCCCGGCGTCGGCGGTAGTGGCGGCGGGGGCGTGCCGAGCGGCGGATGCTGGATCGGCGGCAGCATCGTGCGGCAGCCATCGCATCCCCATTGCCCCGGTTGCACGTGCCATCTCGCGATGGTCCCGCAGACCAGACAATACGGTGCATGCGCGCCGGGCGTCGCCATCGGCCCGAGTATATCGCGCGGTCAGAACGGGCCGTCGAGGTCCGTGGTCTCGACTAGCTCGGCGGCCAGTCCGTCGCGATAGATGATCGTCCCGAGGCTCGGTGGCACCTCGTTGACCCGCTCGGGGGGATACGCGTACTGGCTCATGATCGCGCACATTTCGCCGTAATCGCCGGTGCCGAACACGATCCATTGGTCGCCGTCGTTGCGGAACGTGCAGCGAAACTCGAGGCCATCACCCGCACGCATCCGGCGTGGCTCGGCGAGCGTGACGATGTCGGGCGAGTCCCAATCCTTGCTCTCGTAGATCAGCTCTCCCTCGAGGAGCATCTCGAATCGGCGCAGGTGCTGGTGTGCGTGCGACGCGAGTACGACGAGGTCGAGATCGAACGGCGCCATGCACGTGCCCGACACGGTCGACTCGCTGTGCGGCGCGATCCAGATGTCTTGCAGCAGGCAATTGAGCTGGTTGATCGGATGCGCGATCTCCTCGGCCGGAGCGGTGTGGACGTTGAATCGCCCGTACATCTCGCGCTCGTCATCACCGGTGTTCAGCACGTGATGACTGGTGACCAGGTGGCCCGCGCCGGTCGGCAGGTAGAACGCGTAGCCCTCGGGCAGCGTGTACGAGTACTCGCCTTCGCCCGACAGGAACATCAGCTTGCCGCCGCCGCCGTCGTGCTGGTCGGCCTCCGCCGTCGACACGTACGGCCCGCTCGGAAAGCAGCCGACCTGCTCGTCGACCGGTTCGGTGTTGTACGCCATGAAGAAGTGATGCGTGCCGGCAGGCAACCGCGACTCGATCTGCCGCACGAACAGCGGCCGGTCGCCATACGACGCAGGCACCGGCAGCCGCATGCAGTAGAGGCCCTCCTCACCCGCGGGCAAGTTGAAGTCGCCCTCGTCGAGCTGGAAGCCGCGGCCCTCGGGTGGTGGCACGAGCTCGGTGGAGGTTGGCGTCTCGGTGGCGCATGCCGCGAGGACCGCCAGCGCCGCGAGC
>JACCYD010000010.1 GCA_013696695.1 Deltaproteobacteria bacterium
GCCGTAACTGTGACCGTGACCGATGGCGTGCCCACGCGATCCTCCTCAGAAGATCGCGACACCATGATCCTCACCGAGCCCACTTGCAATCAGCGGCCTGCAATTTCGGCCGAGGACATCTAGTCGAAGGCGCTTGATCGAAGCAGCTGACATCGTTCGACTTCATCGGTTCCGCCGAACCGAGTTTTTGAGGGAGTTGCCGCCGCGGCCCTCGGCGATGGCGTTGACGGCGATCAGGCGCGCGACTGCGCCGCTGCGTCTGGCGACGTCTCGGCGCGCGGCATCCGGATCGCGAGTGCAGCCAGCACCGCGCCGCCGACTGCGATGACCCCGGCGCCGATGAACGCCGCCGAGAACCCACTGTTGAGCGCGGCGAGGCGGTCTGCGCCAGCGATGGTCAACGACGACGTCTTCGCTCCGGCCACCGCAACCATCGCTGCGAGACCGATCGCGGAACCGACCTGGTAGGTGGTGTTCACGAGACCGGAAGCGAGGCCTCCTTGTTCTGGCCGCGCGCCCATCGTCGACGTGATCATCGCGGGGATGTACGCGAGCGACATGCCGATCGCGCCGAGCAGCGAGGGCACGAGGACGTTCGCCAGGAACGAACCGTCCACCGGCATGCGCGAGAACAGCCCGAGGGCGACGCCGAGCACGCCGAGCCCGATCACCAGCGCGGACTTCGGCCCGATCCGACCGACCACCTTCTCGGTGGCCATCGTCATCAGGAACATGATCGCGAACGTCATCGGCAGCAGCGCGAGTCCGCTCTCGAAGGCCCCGAAGCCGAGCACCTCCTGCACGTACATGTTCAGGAAGAACCACATCGGAATCCAGGCGGCTCCGAGGAGTGCCATCACGATGTTGCCGGCCGTCAGATTTGGCGCGCGGAAGATCGCGAGGGGAACGAGCGGCTCCTTGCGAGCGCGCTGCAGCAGCGCGAACACCAGGAACAAGCCCGCGCTGATCGCGAGCAGGATCGCGGTGCGCGCGCCGCTCGCCACATTCGCGGTCACGATCGCGTAGACGGCGAGCGCCAGCCCGCCCGTGCTCGTCAGCGCGCCCAGGAGATCGACGCGGCCGCGTTGCCGGATCCCGCGCGGCAGCCACGCGGTCGTCGCGAGCATCACGAGCACGCCGATCGGCACGTTGAGCAAGAACGTCCACCGCCAGCTCAGCCACTCGGTGATCACGCCGCCGAGGAACACCCCCGCAGTCCCACCGGCGGCCGCCGAGGCGCCCCAGAAGCCGAGCGCCTTGCGCAACTCGCCGGGCCGCGCCGCGAACAGGCTCATCACCATCGAGAGCGCCGCGGGGGCGATCAGCGCGGCACCTGCACCCTGCACGGCACGGGCGATCAACAGCGTCGTGCCCGTGGTCGCGATGCCTGCCACCAGCGACGCGAGGGTCAGCACGCCAAAGCCGGTCGCGAACAGTCGGCGCGGACCGAACAGGTCTGCGAGCCGTCCGCCCAGCAGCAGCAGGCCGCCGAACGCGACGACGTACGCGTTGAAGATCCACTGCAGCCCGGCGGCGTCGAAGCCGAGTGCGCGCTGCAGGGCCGGCAGAGCGATGCCGACGATCGAGGTGTCGAGGATCACGAGAAATTGTGCGGTGCAGAGAACGAAGAGGGCCCACCACCGTCGCGGGTCGGCGCCGAGAGTTGATTGCGTCATGCGTAGCTCCTTGTGAGGTCTGCGCAGATGACGCGATGAGGCCGCCGGCATTACACCGCGTGCCTCGCCTCGCTCGCGCGCACGCGATCCGCGCGCGGATCACGGGCATCGCAGGCGCTGCGCCTACTTGGTGCCCCGGACCTGCAAGACCGCGCTCGAACGTCGAGGCTTTCGCAGGCTGCGATCGATTCGTGCGATGTTCCGCGCGTGCGTGTTCTGACGAGCCTTTGTCTGGCGGTTACCCTCGGCTGTGGAGGCGACACGGAGGCCCCACCGCCGCGCGAGGTGAGCCTCGACGGCACCGTCGATGCGACCGGCTTCTCGGAGGAGCTCGTGTTCGGGATCCCGGAGTCGTCGCGTTCGATCACGATTGTGGTCGAGGGCGCACCCGACGCGCTGTACGCACTCGGCGAGCTCGGGCTCGGTGATGGCGTCGACCTTGTCGAGCTCGAC
>JACCYD010000023.1 GCA_013696695.1 Deltaproteobacteria bacterium
GGATCACGGTGGCCACCCGGGTCTGCTGGAGCATCACCTCGCTGACCCAGATCGCGTACGGGTCGCGAGTGCGTCGCCACGGCAGGTCGCGCCGCACCGTCTGGTAGTGGGCGACGACGGCCTGCGCGATCTCGAGCACGCCCCGTCGTAACGCGGCGGTCGCTCTAGTGGTAGAGGTGCGCCATCACAATGACGGCCGGATCGAACTCGAGGGCGATCGTGGTGCGGCTGGTCACCAGCACGTTCATCGGGCCCATCTCCTGCCGCACCTTCTCGAACACGAGGAGGTTGTTCACCGCCGACGCGCTGACCTGGAAGTGACGGTTGACCCACACGCCCACCGCGAGGCCGTAGCCGAGCGCGGTCGTCGTCGTGCTGGTCTGGTCGTCCTCGGAGTCCGACGGGTTCTGCTTGACGTTGTTGATATCGAAGGAGCCGAGGAGCTCGAAGTCGAAGCGGCCGCGGCGCACCAGCGGGTAGCGCAGCAGCGTGCCGATGCCGATCGTGGTCGTCGTGCTGTCGAGGGCCATGCCGGTGTCGACGGTATCGGTGACGCGCCGGAACACCGCGCGGGGCTCGAACGTCAGCCCCGATGGCAGCCGGAAGCGGACGCTCGTGGTGTTCGGCGTCTCGAGCGACGTCGGGAACGTGTACCCGATGCCGATTCCGACGGCGAGCTCGGTCGGGCGTGGGTCCGTCTGCGGCGCGACCGGCGGCGGAGCTGGCGTCGGCGTTGGCATCGGCGTCGGTGTTGGCGTCGGTGTAGGCGTCGGCACGGGATCCGGAGTCGGTGTCGGAGTCGGGTTTGGATTCTCCGGCTCGCCGGGCAACGGCTGCGCGACGGCGGTACTCGCGAATGCGAGGCTGAAGGCTACGGCAAGCGTCTTCGTTCTCTTCACGGCACGGTCCTTTTCGTTAGAACGCATCGGGCACGCCACCGTCGACGATGACGGGTGGTTCATCGGTGGGGGGCTCGGGATTCGGGTCGTCGTCGATATCGCAGACCGGCTCGCACTCGATCTCCAGCGACAGGCAGGTGTCCTTGTGGCTGGTGATGCACGCGAGGCAGTCGTCGGGGATGTTGTCCAGGAACTGCCCGGCCTCCGCGACGCACTGGTCGACGCACTGATCCTGTACCGAATCGATAGGGGCCTCTTCACAGTTGCAGATCACGAGGCACGCCTCGGTGGCGCGAAACCGACCCTCGTCACACGACGTCAGGGCGAACAGCACGGCCACCAGGCAGATCCCACGCATCGCGGAGATCTTCCGGCCCCCGCACGGTCCGCGGCAAGTTTTCGGCGTGCGCCCTCGCTCATGGCTCGCCGCTTGCTCAATCTACCGGCCGTGACCTTTCTGGGCTGGATGGCATTCGCGAGCGGGTTGCTGATGCTCATGGCCCTGGTCTCCAGCTACGTCCGCGACCTGCCGATCACGACCGCCGCGCTCTATCTCGTGGTCGGCATCGTGATCGGCCCGCTCGGTGTGGGCGTCGTGTCGCTCGATCTCTACGCGAATGCCGCACTTCTCGAGCGGATCGCGGAGGTCGCGGTCGTGATCGCGCTGTTCATCGGCGGCCTCAAGCTGCGCCTGCGTCCCTCCGATCCGGCGTGGCGCGCCGCGATCGTCCTCGCCGGCCCCGTCATGATCCTGACCATCGCGGGCATCGCCGCGTTCGCACACCTCGTGTTCGGCCTCCCGGTCTCCGCCGCGCTGCTACTCGGCGCCGTGCTCGCCCCCACGGATCCGGTGCTCGCGTCGGCGATCGCGGTGACCGACGCGAAGGATCGCGACCTCATGCGCTACGGCATCTCCGGCGAGGCCGGTCTCAACGATGGCACCGCCTTTCCGTTCGTCGTCCTCGCACTCGCCTGGGCCGCGCACGGCGGGGCGGATACCTGGATCGCGACCTGGGCCGCTCATCGGTTGGTGTGGGCGATTCCGGTGGCGCTCGTGCTCGGATACTTCCTTGGCAAGCTGATCGGAAAGCTCGCGATCCGCCTGCGCACGAATCATCGGGATGCGACCGCACCGAGCGATTTCCTGGCGCTCGCCCTGATCGGCGTCGCGTACGTCCTCGCCGAAGCGATCGGCGCGTGGGGCTTCTTGAGCGTGTTCGCCGCGGGCGTCGGCCTGCGTGCCGCCGAAGTCGCGGTCGTTGCCGAGACACCGCATCCCGAAGCGAGTCAGACCACAGCCAGCGACGACGGCCTCGAACATCCACCCGCCGAGGAGTTGGTCGCGGCACGCGTGGAGCCCGAAGCACTCGAGCAACCTGCCGTCGCGGCCGGCGTGCTGGTCTCCGAAACGCTGTCCTTCGGAGACACCGTGGAGCGGCTCGTCGAGGTAGGCATGATCGTCGCGGTCGGCGTCGCGCTGGCCACGCACTGGGACGTCCGCGCAATCCCGCTCGCGGCTGCACTGTTCTTCGTGATTCGCCCCCTCGCGTCGACGCTGCTCGTGTTCACGCCGACCACGGGCCCGCAGCGCCGGTTGATGGCGTGGTTCGGCATCCGCGGGATCGGTAGCCTCTACTATTTGGGCTACAGCCTCCGTCACGGCCTCGACGGCGCACTCGCCAACGAGATCATCGGCCTCACGATCTCGGTGATCGCGCTGAGCATCGTCGCTCACGGTATCACCGCGACGCCGCTCCTCTCGCGCTACCAGCGCGCCAGAGCTCGCCGCGAAGACCAGCGGTCGGGATGATCTGCAGGGTCGAAAGTGATCTGGCAATCGGAGAAACTCCTCGAATGGTCGTTTCTGACGTTGCCGAGCAAGTGCGCGCGCTCGAGACGTTGCTCGCTCGCATTCGCGTGCGCAACGCGGGGTTGCTCGACTTCGACATGTGGGACCGCTGGGGCAGACAACACGCGTCAGATCAGGAAATCGCCGAACGCTCGGAGAACGCGCAACTCGCGACGGCCGATCGCGCCACCGCGACGCGCGAGCTGGAGGCGCTGGTGACGAAGCTACGCGTCGAGCAGCCGGGCGCTGTTGCTGCGTGGGCCGACGCCCATGTGGCCTTCCTCGCCGCATTCCGCGCGAAGGCGTACGACAACCTCACCGAGATCTTCGTCGCCGACCAGGAGCAACAGGCGTGGGAGCAGGTCAAGCAGGGCGAGAAGCTGTTCGTCGAGGAGAACGGCTTCTACATCACGATCGATCGCGAGCTCTACCGCAGCTTGTTCGGCATCGACCCGTGAGAGGCTTTGGC
Organism: Deltaproteobacteria bacterium; assembly: GCA_013696695.1. GTDB lineage: Bacteria > Myxococcota_A > Polyangia > Haliangiales > Haliangiaceae > JABFXX01. The sequence continues at coordinate 3,218 of JACCYD010000023.1, forward strand.
CATGGCCGACGAGCTTCCCGACGCGCTGGTGGCGCTACTCGACAAGGTCAGCGGTAAGCGGCGCAAGCTGCTCCTGACCCGCGCCGACATCGCGCAGACGATCCAGGAAGCACTCGTCTCCGAGCATGGCATCGCGGTCCGTCACGGCGGCGCCGAACCGATGTCGAAGACGACCCTGTGTATCGCGATCAAGCCGCCGAAGCGCCAGGGCGTGGTCGTCGGCATCGCGACGTGCTGGGCGGATCGACCGACGCCCGGTCGCGCCTGGAGCGATCTCGGTCCGTGGCAACAGGACTTCTCGCGCAACGTCGAGAAGGCGCACGCCTGGGCGGCGAAGACTGCTGACGATCGCGTGTTCGTCGGTGGGGCGAAGGCGGCGAAGGCAGCGAAGCCCGCTCCGACCAAATCGACCGCGAAGGGAGGCGACAAGCTGCTCGCGCAGATCCTCGCGAACCCGGCCGACGATCAGGCACGACAGGTCTATGCCGACTGGCTGACGGAGCAAGGCGATCCGCGCGGCGAGCTGATCACCTTGCAGTACGCGCTGGCCTCCGCGTCGGGTTCCCAGAAGCGCGAGCTCGAGAAGCGCACGAACGAGCTCCTCAAGAAGCACGCGCGCACCTGGGCCAAGGAGGCGATGCAGAACGCGAAGGAGTACGAGCTCCGCAAAGGCTTCGTCGGGATGGTGAAGATGACGGGCGCGATGTGGGGAGCGAAGGGAGCGCGGTTGTTCGCGCACGATCCGATCGAGGAGCTGCTGATCTCGAAGCCCAACGCGGCAGGCCTCAAGGCGATCGCGGCGGCGCCGCACACCGCGAAGCTGCAGCTGATCCAGAACTCGAGCCCGGTGTGGCTACAGTCGGCGAAGGACGTCGCGGCGTTCGCCGAGCTCTTCAAGTCGAAGTACGTCGGTGCCGTGCGCGAGCTTCGCTTCTTCGTCGATCACGATCGCTACCTGGCACCCACGCCGGATCTGTCCGCGCTGTTTGCCGGCGTCAAGCTCGCGGGCACCAAGCGGCTGGAGATCGGCTTCGGCCCGACGCTCGCCGCGGGGTACGAGCAGCTCGCGAAGCTCGATGCGCCCGCGCTCGAGGAGCTCGCGATCCGATCGCGCAGCAAGCCGGTTGTCGCCGCGCTCACGAAGGTGTTCGGCAAGAAACTTCGAAGTCTCTAAGCCGACCAGATCGCCAAGTCCGCCGTTACTCGGCGCGGATCGGCCAGACCTGCCAGGTCACGCCGCCAGTCGGATCGCGCAGCACCACCGCGAGCTCGCCCTCGGTCAGGTCTTCTACCTCGACGCGCAGGTACGCGGACGGGAGATCGAAATCGTGCATCGTGCCGCATGACGTCAGCCAGTTGACGTCGTCGTCTTCGTTGGCCTCGACGAGCAGCGGCACGTCGACGAGCTTGCCGACCACGATCTCGGTGGTGGGCGCTGGAGCTTCGCTGCCATCAATTCGCATCACGCCGAGCACCGGGTTCGGTGCGGTGTTGCCGAGCGCGACCGACTTGAGGCCGAACAGCGTCTCGCCGTACGCGACGCCGAGCTGCAGCGGCACCGACGCGCCGGCTTCGAGCCCGAGCTCGGTGCGAGCCGCGTCGAGCGCTGCTTCGTCCGGTGCAGTCACGATCCACTTGCCGTTGTCGAACGTCAGCGCGCTCGCCAGGCTCTCGGGCTTCGCGACGATCACCTGATCGGGACTGCGCTCCATCGTCAGGGCGCCCTTGGCAGCGACGAGCCCGTCGATCTCCGAGGTCTCGCCGGACAGGATCGCCGGCGGGTTGGCGCGGATCGCGACGATGCGATCGTGATCGAGGTCCCACGGTTGATCGAGGTCTCCGCCGCAACCAACGAGTGCCGCCAGGATCAGTAGTCTCACAGCTCACCTCGTAACCCGATCGAGGGAATGATCGGCAGCGACTCGAACGCCGAGCGCTGCGTGAAGTCGTAGTTGTAGAAGAACGTGACCACGCTCGTGTTCATGTAGACGTTCTGGATGTCGAGGAAGCCGGTGAGACGCACGGGGCCTGCTTTCCAGGAGCGATCGACACGCAGGTCGAGCTGGTGGTGGATCGGAGCACGCTCCGAGTTGGGGTCGGCGTAGAGCGGGATGTGGATGTTGCGGTCGCTGTCGAAGATCGAACCGAGCGCCGGCGTGAACGGCAGACCGGAGTAGACCTGGAAGCGGCCACCGAGCGTCCACTTGCCCTTCTTCCAGCTCGCCGCCGCGTTGAGCGAGTGCGGTTGATCGAACGTGAACAGCCGCTTCGGCTGACCGGGCGCGTCGATGCGCGTCGAGTGCGAATACGAATAGCTCAGCCAGCCGAACCAGGGCCCGCCGCGATAGGTCGCGAGCAGCTCGCCACCGACCGACGTGCCGCGACCCTCGTTGACCAGTCCGCTGTCGACGCGGCTCGAGCCCGGGGGCGGTGGGGCGCCGTGCGTGATGAGTGACGTGCGATCGGTGTAGTAGCCCGAGAGCTGGGCGCGGAGGCCTTCGCGCGGCTCGTACTGCACGCCGAGGATCGTCTGCAGCGACTTCTCCGACTGGAGGTTCTTCTCGAGGATCTCGGACTGGTACTGCGGCGGGCGATGGTACGAGCCGGCCGCGAGGCGCACCGCCCACGGCTTGGCTACCTTGACCTGGACCTCGCCGCGCGGCTGGATCGCGAGCTGGCGCGCGCGGCCGAAGAAATCGGCGCGCACGCCGGTGGTGGCGCGAATGGTCTTGTCGAGGTTGCCAGTCACGGCGGTCCAGCCGACGAAGTCGGGCGTGTAGACCGTGCCGTTGAAGCGCGTCGACGTGTCGTCGAAGTCGATCTCCGGCATCGGCTCGCCTTCGCGCGGCTCGACCGGAAGCGCGAGATCGATCGCATAGCGACCGACCTGAACCTCGGCGCCGGTGCGCCACACGACGTCGGTGAGTCCCGCGGCCTTCGCGGCGGTGCGCGTGATCTCGACGCGAGGCGTGAGCGACGTCAGCTTGTTGTCGATGAACTGGTTCGAGCCGAGCTCGAACACGAATTGCTGGAGCAGCAACGACAGCCCGAGGTCGGCGGTCCACTCGCCCTCGTGGTATTTCGCGCCGATCGTGTTGCGCATGAACCGCGTGCGGTTGAAGAACCGCTTGTCCTTGGCATCCTCCTGCTTGCTGGCGACCAGCTCGAAGATGTCGTCGGTGCCGAGGTTCGCGAACAGCAGCTTCCAGCGCGCGTTCAGCCTGTGATCGATGCGGATCTGCTCGTCCCAGTAACGCGGCACCGTGGTCAGCGACAGATCGACGCTGTCGGGGATCAGCGCCGGTAACACGAAGTCGATCGTCGAGCGGCGAAGCGCGACCAGGTACTCGGTCTTGCCACCGGCCGGACCTTGCGCGATCAAGCCGCCGTCGATGAACGACACCTCCGCCTGTGCGGCGCGCTTGTTGCCGCCGGGGCGAGTGGTCAGGCTGACGATGCCCGACGACGCGCGGCCGTAGGCGACGTCGAAGCCGCCCGGGATGAAATCGAGCGTCGCGATCGTCTCCGCGGGCGTGACGGCGCGAAAGCCGATGTTGTGGAACAGCACCGGCACTTCGAAGCCGTCGATCAGCACCTTGCTGTCCTGCGGCGACGCGCCGCGGATCACGACGCCGCTGTAGCCGAGCGGGATCTGAAGATTGACGACGCCGGGCATGATGGTCAGCGCGCGAACGATGTCGCCGCCGGTGCCGGGCACGCGCTGGAGCTCGGTGCGATCGAGCTGCGCCGCGCCAGGAGCAGCGGGAGGCGCTTCGCCCTTGAGCTCGATGGTCTCGCCCATCGACGCGTTCAACAGGACGATGTCTCCCAGCGGATCGCCGGTCACCGTCGCGAGTGACGTCTGGTAGCTGTCGAATTCGAACACCAGGGATGCGCCGATGGGTGCGGAGAGCACGAACCGCCCCTGAGCATCGGTGGTCACGCGTTCGGTCGTGCCTTCGATGCCCACCTTGACGCCCCGAAGGGGTTTGCCGAGCATGTCGACCACGCGGCCGGTCGTCGGAACCTTCTGCGCGGGCGGCGCTTCCTGCGGAGGCGACGCTTCCGGTGGCTGCGCGAGCGCGAGACTCGTACTCGTGACGACCGCTACGACAACAGGGATTCTCACCAGCGCGCGAGGGTAGCAAGAGTTGCGCCTCACGGACCACGAGTCATCTCGCTAACTCCGGACGTTGCGCCGTCAAGAAAACCGACAGGTGCAATCGTGCTCGACAGCGTCAGAACGCCGCGGTCGCACACGTCGCAGGGGAGCATCGCGCGACCTCGATCCATTCGATGGAGCTCGTGCTCGAAGCCGCGCCCGCGGTCACCTGAAGCGGTGCCCGTCGCGCGAACAACGCTGGAGCATCTGTGTATAAGAGGGCCTCATGGCTCACCGTTGGAATGTCTATCGCTCGGGTGGGGTGGATCAGGTCGCGATCAGGAGCGGAGACGATCTGGCGAATCTCCACACGCTCGATCCGAAGTTGTGGATCGCGCTGTCGATGCCGACCAAGAGCGTCGACATCGACGTGCGGACGCTCGAGCTCCTCGACACCGACCACGACGGCTACGTGCGTCAGCCCGAGGTGCTCGAGGCGATCGCGTGGCTCAAGGATGTCCACACCGATCTCGGCAGCGTCCTGAGCGGCGGCGATTCGGTCAAGCTCGACAAGCTCAAGCCGGGCACCGTGCGCGACGGCGCCGAGCAGTTGCTCGCCAACCTCGGCAAGACGGCCGATGTGGTGACGCTGGCCGATGCCACGAACGCCGAGAAGATCTTCGTCGACATGTTGTTCAATGGCGACGGCGTCGTGCCGGTGGAAGCCGCTGACCAGCCCGAGGTGCGCGAGGTGATCGAGGCGATCATCGCGGGCCACGGCTCGACCCCCGATCGCAGCGGCAAGCCCGGCATCGACAAGCCGCGCGCCGAGGCGTTCTTCAAGGAGGTCAAGGACCTCGTCACCTGGCACGACGGTATCGAGAAGGCCGGCGTACAACCGGCTGGCGATGCCACCGCCGGCGCCGCCGATGCGGTCCGCGCGGTGCGCGCGAAGGTCGACGATTACTTCACCCGCGGCCGGCTCGCCGCGTTCGATCCGCGCAACACCGCCGCGCTCAACCCTGCCGACACCACCCTCGCGTTGCTGTCGACCAAGGAGCTGTCGGCAGCGCATGCCGAGGTCGCGATCCTCCCGATCGCACGGATCGAGCCGAACGGCGTCCTTCCGCTGATCGGCGCACTCAACCCCGCATGGTTCGATCGCATCGCTGCGCTGTCGTCGGCTGCGGTGGCTCCGCTGCTCGGCAAGCGCGACGCGCTCGATCTGCGCAGCTGGAACGAGCTGTGCGGCAAGCTCGACGCGTACGAGGCCTGGCGCAGCGCGAAGCCGGTCACCAAGCTCGATGCGATCACGCCCGAGAAGCTCGTCGCGTTCGCCACGCACGAGGCCGAGGTGCTTGCCCTGATCGACAAGGACCTCGCGCTAGAGGACAAGATCGACGCGTTGGTCGCCGTCGAACGGCTGTGCCGGTATCAGCGCGACCTCGGCACGCTGCTCGACAACTACGTCAACTTCTCCGCCTTCTACGGCAAGCGAAACGGCGTGTTCCAGGCCGGAACGCTGTACCTCGACGGTCGCGGTTGCAAGCTGACGTTCGATGTCGTCGACGCGGTCAAGCACGGGTCGATGTCGCCGATGTCGGGCGCCTATATCGCGTACTGCGACTGCACCCGTGCAGGGATGGACAAGCGGAACATCGCGGCGGCGTTCACCGCGGGTGATGTCGACAACCTGTTTGTCGGTCGCAACGGCGTGTTCATCGACAAGAAGGGCCGCGACTGGCAGGCCACGATCACCAAGGTGGTCGACGCGCCGCTCAGCATCCGCCAGGCGTTCTGGACGCCGTACAAGAAGTTTGCGCGTGCAATCGAGGAGCGCGTCGCCAAGCGCGCGGCCGCAGCGGATGCCGAGTCGAACACCAAGCTCGCGACGACGGCGGGTCACGTCGGCGAGGCCGACAAGCTCGTCGACAAGAAGCCCGAGAAGAAGGGTGTCGACATCGGCACGGTCGCAGCGCTTGGCGTGGCGGTTGGCGGCATCGCGGCCGTGGTCACGGCGATCCTCGGCGGCGTGTTCGGCCTCGGGTGGTGGGCGCCGATCGGGATCGTTGGCATCGTGATCGCGATCAGCGCGCCGTCGATGATCCTCGCGTTCATCAAGCTGCGCCGACGCAACCTCGGTCCGCTGCTCGACGCCAACGGCTGGGCGATCAACGCGCTGACCAAGATCAACGTGCCGTTTGGAACCGTGCTGACC
>JACCYD010000032.1 GCA_013696695.1 Deltaproteobacteria bacterium
ACTCCGGGAACAGCTTGTCGCCGATGCGATTCCCTCCGCCGGGCTTCGAAAAGAAACTCCGACCCTCGTCGGCACGCCGCGCGTTGAGCGCGCCGGTCAGCCACGAGAACAGATCCGAGACCGCCGCCGGCTCGAGCACGACGGTGTAGCGCCCGGGATCGAGCTTGGTGGGCTTCGCCGAGGCCTTTGCCTTGTCGACGGCGATCTTCGCGAGCGCGCCGGCATCGAGATCCGATGCGCGATGGCCGGTGCCGCCGCCCCAGCCAGAGCCGGTGCCATCGGGCGTGCGCGCGGTGACGCGCAGATCCACGGTGGTCCACGCGTGATGCGCCGACAGGCCCTGCGAGCTCGCGAGCGCCTGCGTGCGCGCCATGTGCTCGAAGTAGCCCGCGATGACGACGTCCTTGCCGTAGGCGAGCGCACTGCCAACCACCTTCGCGCGGGCTTCGGGCGTCAGATTCACGGTCGCACCGTCGGAGGCGCTCGCCGCCGGCTTGTAGTTCTGCCGGCCGAGCGGCGGCAGTGCCTCCGGGTTCTCCGGCGACAGCTTCGCCATCCGGTGCGCACGGGCGACGACATCGGCGAGCGAGCGATCGTCGAGCTGGTTCGTGGTGGCGCTCGCCTGGCGCTTGCCGATCTGGATCGTGATGCTGAGCTGCTGCTTCTCGACGTCCGCGGACGAGCTGATCTCGTTGACCGCGAACCGCGTGTTGCCGTGCCGCGTGGCGGTCAGCGACACGATCGCGTCGGCACCCGGTGCTTTCGCGAGCTGGAGCACCTTGCCGAGGATGCGCTGGGCCTGATCTTTCGTCGGGTTTGCTCCACTCCCCATCACGCGCTCCTGCGGTTGGTGTTGACGATGTTGACCTTCTTGAAGCGCGCCGGAGGACAGCCGTGCGAGACCGCGTTGCTCTGGCCGGGCTCGCCTTTGCCGTCGGCCATGCTGCCGTGGAGCTGCCACGATTTCGGACCGCCGATCAGATCACAGCCGGCCCAGAACTCGAGCGTGTTCGCCTGATACGCGAGGTCGCGCAGCATGCGCGTGCGCTTGCCGCCCTTGACCTCCCAGAACGTCTGGCCGCTGAACTGGAAGTTGAGCCGCTGGTGATCGATCGACCACGAGCCGCGGCCGGTGACGACGATGCCGGCGTCGGTGGCGGCGACGATGTCGTCGATCGAGCGCTCCGATGAATGCGGCGCGAGCGACACGTTCGGCATCCGCTGGAACGGGAACGACGAGAAGCTGTCGCCGTAGCACGTGCCGCGCGAGTGCTTCTCGTTGATCCAGCCCGCTTGCTCGCGCGTGGTCTGGTAACCGACGAAGAGGCCCTTGTCGACGAGGTTCCACTTCTGCGTGCGCACGCCGTCGTCGTCGTAGCCGCAGGTGGCGAGGCCGCCGGGCGTGGTCTTGTCGGCATAGAAGTTGATGTGCGGGCCGCCGATGCGGAGCTTGCCGAGCTTGTCGGGCGTCGCGAACGACGTCCCCGCGAAGTTGGCCTCGTAGCCGAGCGCGCGATCGAGCTCCGTCGGATGCCCGATCGATTCGTGGATCGTGAGCCACAAATTCGACGGATCGAGGATCAGATCGTGTTTCCCCTCGCGCACCGACGGCGCCTTCAGCTTGGCGACCGCTTCTTCCGCGATCCGCCGCGCATCTGCCACCAGCGGCGCCGCCTCGACGTACTCCCAGCCGGCCTGGCGCGCCGCGAAGTCGTGCTCGCGCGACTCGAACTCGCCGAGCTTGTCGTTGACGGCGGTGACCGTGTAGCCGGGCGCCAGCCGCACGATCTCTTGCTCGACGTACGTGCCCTCGGTGGTCGCCAGCAGCTTCCACTCGGCGACGGCCGAGTAGTGGCTCGACACGAACTTCACGCCGGGCACCTTCATCGCTTCGCGATTGATCGCGAGCAGCAGCTCGGCTTTGTCCTCGAGCGGGATCTTGAACGGATCCTTGATCAGCGGCGTCTGCCAGACGTCGACGGCAGGCGTCTCCGGCGACAGCGTCACCTTGTTCTTCATCAGCGACGCGTTGGCCTTCGCGATCGCCACCGCGTGGCGCGCGATCCGCTCGGCCTCGGTGGCGATCACGTTCGGCGTCGCCGAGAAACCCCACGCGCCACCGGCGATCACGCGGACGCCGACGCCGTACTCCTCGTTCGACGCGACGCTCTCGATGCGATCCTCTCGGGTCGACAGGTTCTCGTGCCGCATCCGCACGATCCGCACGTCTGCGTAGCTCGCGCCGGCCTTGGTGGCGGCGGCGAGGGCGCGCTTGATCAGCTCGTCGAGCGCGGGCTCGGTGAGCAGGCCGCGCGCGAACAAGCTGCGCGGAGTGGCGAGCGCAGCGAGCGTGCCGGCCGACGCACCGAGCAAGAATCCTCGTCGAGAGATCGACATGCGCGGACACTAGCACCGGGGCCGTCAGATCGGCGGTATAGGATCGCCGTCATGGACGAGCTGCTGGACGCGATCGATTCGGGTGACCTCGACCCGATCTACGTCCTGTCGTCCGAGCATCCGATCCTGGTCGAGCGCGTGGTCCATGCGATCCGCGAGGCCTCGGTGCCGCCCGCCGCGCGCGGCTTCAACTACGACGTCGTCGAAGGCAAGCCGACTGCCCAGCGCATCATCGCGCTCGCGCAGACGCTGCCGATGATGGCGAAGATGCGCATGGTCTACGTGCGGGATCTCGCGGGGATGCCGGCGGACGAGGCCGAGCCGATGCTCGCGTATCTCGCGAAGCCAAATCCGAGCACCGTGATCGTCGCCGTCACGAGCAAGCTCGACAAGCGGCTCAAGCTCTACGCCGGCCTCGCGAAGAAGAAGTTTCTGCACGTGCTCGAGGCGCCGCGCGCCCACGCGCTGGCGGGCTGGGTGAAGGCCGAGGCCAAGGATCGCAAGGTCCAGATCGAGCCCACCGCGATCACGCGATTGATCGAGGCGGTCGGCGGCGATCTGTCGCGCCTCGCGCTCGCGGTCGACCAGCTCGGGCTGTTCGCGGGGAACAGGCCCGTCACCTCCGACGATGTCGATGATCTGATCGCGGATACCCGCGAGCGCTCGGTGTTCGAGCTGACGGATGCGATCGGCGCCGCAGATCGCCCGCGTGCACTGGCCGCGGTCGCGTCGCTGTGCGATCAGCGCGAGAGCGCGGTCGGCGTGGTGGTCATGCTCGCGCGCCACATGCGGCAGATGTCGCTGGTGCACGTGCTGCGCGGCGCCAACTCGCCGCGCAACGAGTGGGCCTCCAAGCTCGGCGTGCCGCCGTTCATCGTCGACAAGATCGCCGGGCAGGCGAGGGCGTATTCGCCGGCGGCGCTGTCCACCGCCACCCAGAAGCTCGCGATGGCGGATCGGGCGCTGAAGGGCGACATCACGCTGGTCGACACGCTGTTCACCGGTCCGCAGATCAAGGCGCTCGGCCGCGAGCTCGGCGAGCGCGTGATCCTCGAACACGTCGTCGATTCGATCGTGCAGCTCGCGGGCTAAGGCTGCGAAGTCGCCACCAGTGCGACGGCGGGAATGACCGACACGAGGTCGCCTCCTGGAGTCATCGAGATCGTCTGCAGGTGACTCGATGTGGACGCATCAGACACACGCTTCCTCACATCCTGATTGTCGAGCGATCGCGAAGCGATCGATGGTGCCCGGCGACTTCGTCAATCAGGTCTTTTTTTCTTCCGTCGAGATCCGTAGAGTCCTCTTGCGCCGTCGGGCTCGAAGTCGTCGTTGGTGACGACCGTTGATCGCGTCGGTCGAGTCGCGGGACTGAGTCGAGGAGGGTCCTCGACGCACGAGTGGTACGCCCACTCGAAGGGGAGCAAGCATGCGAGCCATCATGGTGTTGTGTTGCATCGCGGTTGCGATCGTGATCGCGACGATGTCGACGTCGCGAGGCGACGGCGATTCTCCGCCTGGCGAATCCGCCGAAGACACGAGCGAGCCCATCACCGGCGCGCCGGTGATGCCGTTCAAGGGCTCCGAAGAAACCACGAGGGATCCGTTCGCGCCCTACGGCATCGGCGGCCCGGAGGCGGCGTGGCGTTACGAGGATCTGACCGCGGCCGAAAGGGCCGTCGCCGATCGCGGGCGTGCAGACGATCAGGCGGCGGTGCAGGCCGCCTATGCAGAGGTGAGCAAGGCGATCGCCGTGCGGGCCAAGGCGGAGGCGGCGGCGCTCCAGCTCGGATTCGACAGCCCGCTCGGCGAGACGGGAGTCGTGCCGTGACCAGGCTCGCTTGGTCGATGGTCTTCGCCCTCGTGGGCAGTTGCTCGTCGTCGAGGCCCGCGCTTGATCGCGCCACGATCGGGCTCCTCGACTATGGAGTACCAAGCGGGTGGTCGAGCCGCGAGCTTTCGACCCCGCAACGCGTGATGGTCGAGTGGAGGCCCGACCCCGACGACAACGAACACAAGGAGTCGCTGGCCATTCTTCGAACGGATCGACGAGCAGTCGCGAAGTCACCGCCGCATCTCAAGACACTTCTAGAGGATGCGCAGCAGGCTCTGCCAGGATCGAAGTTCGACCGATCGATCGGGTTCACAACGCGCCACGGCTTCAGGGGTGTTCGCGTCGAGGGCGAGCTGGTGAGTCACGGAACGCAGTATCGACGGATTCACGCTGTTCTCGTCGACGGAGACGGAGACTCGCTCGTTCACGTTCTCTACACCGCACGCGAGCTCGACCGCGAGCGCTTCGAAGCGGTCGTGGACAGCTTTGCAAAGAAGGGAGGATGATCATGGGGCTCGCGATCAGAGCCACTTGCTTTCTCGCGATCATCCTGGTTGCGTTCGATGCCCGAGCCGCCGAGATCTGCAATAACGGCATGGACGACGATGCGGACGGGCTGGTTGATGATCAGTGTTATCCATCGCTAACCACCTCCAGGTGCGAGAATCCATTGAGCTGTCAGGAGACCGGCCAGGTCAGTCCGAGCACCGGGTCGTTGCGCTACGAATTGCCGCCAGACGTGGCACCGGGCGTGCCCTTCGGGCCGGCGATCGCGTTCAAGCGGTACTTCCAGTCGCAGCGTGCGCCAGGTTTATTGGCGCCCGCGTATCGCAAAGCGCTCGGCGAGCGCTGGGGCCATTCGTACGCATCGTGGCTCGACAAGAATACCGCACCGAGCCCCGATCAAATCGTGCTGCACTTGCCCCGCGGGCAAGAAGCGATGTTCAAGTACACGAGCACGGCCGGAGGGTTCGACTACTACAATAGCTTCCAGCCAGGGTTTCACTTCATCCACCTGCGCCAGCGGACGACGTCGCCGAACGAGTACCAGCTGAAGACGCTGACCGGAGAGACCCTCGTCTACGACGGTGCGGGCAAGTTGATCGAGATCTGGGACACGCTCGCCACTCCCAACAAGGCGACGCTCGCGTACGACGGCAACGGCATGCTGTCGACTGTGACCGATTCGAGCGGCAAACGGCGTCTCTTGTTCTCGTACCAGGCGGTGACGAATCTGATCACGTCCGTGGTGTTCCAGATCAACACCGGCACTTGGATATCCCAGCACACCACGAGCTTTGGTTACACCGCGACTCTGCTGACGACGATCACCATCGGCGGACAGCTCGCGCAGACCAATAATTACGATCTCAACGGCAATCTGACGTCGGTCGTCGATGGAGAAAGCAAGACGCTGGTGAGCTTCGCCTACGATGCCGCGACCACCGGCAAGGTCGTCCGCGTCGATACGCCGCGCGGCGTGGTGGGCTACGAGTTCAACTCGAGCCGGAGCGAGTGTTCGGGCAAGACCGTTCTCTACTTCCACAGGGCGAACACGGTGAGCTGCGACACGGACGCCGGCTGCGGAACGGGCAACCTGTGTGGCGGCAAGACCGGCTTGGGATCGACCGGGCAGTGTTTCCGTGGAGCACGTTGTTTAACGGTCAGCTCACCGTCGGAGGACGTGATCACGACGGTGGCGGCATTCGCAGGCAGCTCGGAACCCTGCGACGGCGCCTGCCTTGATGCGATCGATCACGTGTGGGGCGCCGCCGG
>JACCYD010000038.1 GCA_013696695.1 Deltaproteobacteria bacterium
ATCGAGCGTCACGCTAGAACGTCACGACGACGCCCGCGGGGGCCTTGGTGCCGTCGTTGAACGTGCGCTGCGCGCCGACGGTGACCGTCTTGGTCTGCCCGTTCGCGGTGACGACGGCATCGACGAGGTCATTCGAATACAGGATGAACATGCCGCTCGCGCTGGTGGCCGTCCCGCCGGTCGGCACCAACCGCTTCCCCGCGGTGTCGAGGTTGACGTAGACCACCTGCCCGAGCTCGCCGACATCGACCGTCGCACCGGTGATGCCGGTCTTCGTGCCATCGAGCACCGCGCCGATCACGCCGCCGCGCAGCGTCTCCTGGAGCTCGTCGTCGAGTGAATTCGCCGCGTAGGTGTCGTCGACGAGCACGGCCTCGATCTCGCTACCGGTCGCGCACGCCTTGGTGGCCGTGACGCAGCCACCGGTCGTCGATGTCATGGTGCTGCCGTACACCGCGAGGCAGCTCGCCGGGCCGACCTGGGTGGCCGCCTGAAACGACGACAGGCCGTTCGCGACCGCGGCGCCGTGGATGCCGCCCCACCCGAACAGGTACGGCTTGAACAGACCGGGGGACAGCGTGCCGAGGCTGGTGAACGCCGTCGCATCCGTGATCGCCGCGGTGGTGCAGTTCTTCGTGGTCACCAGCTGGATCAGATCGATCGGCCGCACGATGACCGGAGACAGGCTGCAGTCGAGATTCGCGAACAGCTCGATGTTGATCGGGTCCTGCCCCGTGTATGGCACGCGCGCGTAGAAGATCAGCTCGGGGAACAGGTCCGCGTTGAAGAACCCCGACAACCCGTTCCACCCGTACATCTCGACGCTCGACAACCCCGAGTCGGGAATCGCGACGTCGAACTCCCCGCGCACCGCACCTTTGATCGCCTGATAGGTGTCGGCGCGCGAATCGGAGAGGTCGAGCGTCTGACCGATGTAGTCATTCGCCTGGTCCGGATAGCCCGCGCCGGTGGTGAACACCTCGATCGTCTGCACGCACGACGTGTCCCAGCGCTCGTCGTCCTCGGGGACCTCGAGCGTCATCGTCAGCGCGGACTCCCCGCACCCTGCGAGAAGCCCGACGACCACACAGACGCGCCGCATCGCCTCCAGTGTACACGGCTGGCCTACTCGCTCGCTGGCTTTTGACAGCGAGCGGGCTGTGCCTACTCGATCACGCTGTTCGCGTCGGGGCGCTTGGCACGTTCGATCATCGTCTTGACCTGATAGACGATGCCATCCCACCGCACGTGCCACTTGCGGCCCGCGATCTCGGCGAGCACCGCGTCACCTTCGGCGGTCTTGCCGAGAGCGATCAGTGCCTGCGCCTTGCGCATCCGCGGGGTCGGGTTGGTCTGGTCGAGGATCACCGCCTGGCGCCAGTAGTCGACCGCCTCGGCCACGCGGCCTTGGTTCTCGAACGCCTGCGCCACGGTCGCGTAGCCTTCGCCCGACATCGGATCGCGCTCGATCACGCTCGACAGATGGCGCCATGCTTCCTTGGTGTCGCCGACCGAGAGCAACAGCTCGCCGAGCAGCTGATCGATCTGGGCATTGCCCGAGTCGATCGCGCGCCACTTCGCGCCCCACGACAGCGCGCGCTTGACGGCGTTCGCACGCTCGGCACCCTGCTGTTGCACGGCAAGCTGCCGGGCGATCGTGATGATCTGACCGAGCTCCGTGCGGATCGTCGCGAGGCTGACGGCCTCGTCACCGGCTGCATCCTGCGCGGCCTCGAAGTGCGCCAGCGCATCTGCCTGACGGCCCTGGCCGAGCGCGATGTTGCCGACCAGCTGATGGAGCTCTCGCGTCGGGTGCCTCTTGACCAGCGGCTCGACGAGGCCATAGCCGAACGCCGGGTGGCCATAGTTCATCGCCATCCGCGCCACCGCGACCACGCGCTCGACGTCATCACCGGCGAGCTTGGCGGCTCGCGCGAGGATGGCCGGCATGTCCATCGGATGTGCGCTCGCGAGCGGCAACAGCGACAGCACGTGCTCGTAG
>JACCYD010000063.1 GCA_013696695.1 Deltaproteobacteria bacterium
CCCGTGAACCGCGTGCGGCCGAGCTCGATCAGCTTGCCGGATTTGTAGCCGATCGCGATCAGCTCGCGCGGCGTCACGGCGTACAGCTCCGCCGACTTCGGATCGCCGTCGAGCTCCGCGGCTGCGAGCGCGACCAGCGGCGCGCCGAGATCGATCGAGCCGACCTTCGCGACCTTCCACGCCGGCTTGATCGGCACCGGCGGCACCAGCTTCGGTGCACGCGCGGCGACGAGCGCGTCGAGCTTGGCTTTCACCGTCGCCGCGAGCTGGCTGTAGTAATCGCCGGGAGGATTGTCGCCGGCCCGAACCTCGCTGGCGGCGACAATGAAGGCGAGTGCGACTAGCTCGGATCGTCCGAACCGCATGTCAATCGTCGTACGCTTTCTTGACGTCGTCGCCGTCGGCGGTCGCGGTCTCGGTCGGGGCGGTGCCCTCGACGAAGACTTCGGTGACGGTCTCGGCCTTCGGCCAATCGTCGGGCGCCTTGAGGCCGGACTTCTTGTCGATCTTGACCTCGACGACCTTCGGTGGCCGCGGGAACGGCTTCGCCGCCAGCTTGAGTGACTTCGCGACCTCGACGAACACCGGGACGGCCGTCGTGCCGCCGGTCTCGCGCCCCATCGACCGCGGCTCGTCATGGCCGATCCATACGCCGATCGCGTAGTCCGGCGTCAGCCCGATGAACCACACGTCCTTGTGATCGTTCGACGTGCCGGTCTTGCCGGCGACCGGAACGCCAACCTTCTGCGCGAGGACCCCGGTGCCCGACGTCACCACCGACCGCATCATGTCGACGGTGACGTACGCGACCGCCGGATCGACGACCTGCGTGGTCGGGCTGCCCGCGGTGGCCTTGCCGTTGATCGCGTCGATGAACACCGGCTTGGCCGACTTGCCACCGGCGGCGAACGTCGTCATCGCGTTGGTGTGGTCGAGCAGCGTGACCTCGCCGGCACCGAGCGCGAGGGCCGGGCTGGTCGGGAACTTGGACGTGTCGAGGCCCGCGGCGGTGGTGAGGTCGATGATCAGCTGCGGCGAGATCTTGTTGAAGATGCGGATCGCGACGGTGTTGATCGATTTCGCGAGCGCGTGGCGCAACAGCACCGGGCCTTCGAAGTTTCCCGACTCGAAGTTCTTCGGCAACCAGCGCTTGATGCCGAGCCGATCGTCGGGATCCGGCGCGTCGATCACCATCGACGCCGGCGTGTACGTGATGTGCCCTGCTTGATCGACGGCCTTGCCGGCGCCGAGCTGGATACCGGCGGCCATCACGTACGGCTTGAACGAGCTGCCCGGCTGGCGCTTCGAATCGGTCGCGCGGTTGAGGCCGCCGCGCTTGATCGAGTAGCCGCCGACCAGCGCGCGCACCTTGCGCGTCTTGACCTCGAGCACCACGATCGCTCCCTCGGGACCGCGCGGAAACGCGACGCGATGCTTCGCGTGCTTGGTGGGCTTGTCGTCGGGGTGATGCACGACCTCGACGACATCGTTCGCCTTGAACCGCGTGCTCAGCAGCTGGACCTTGCCGTCATCATCGACCGGCAGGTAGCGCTCGTCGTCGACGATGACGCCGGCCTTGAAGCTGCCGAGATCGATCTCGAGCTCGCGATCGTCGTCGTGCACCGCGGTGACGACGGCCTCATACGACTCGCCCTTGACGAGCCTGGATTCCGGCGTGACGCGCGACAGCTTCTTGAGCAGCTCGTCGACCGCCTTCTGGTTCTTCAGCGACCGCTTCGGGCGACCGATCGACGCGCGCTTGTCGACCGCGCGCAGGCCGGTCTGGAGTGCGCGTTGCGCGGCCGCGTGAACCGCGGGATCGAGTGTGGTGCGAACGGTCGCGCCGAGGAAGTCGAGATAGCTCTCGCCTTCGGGGCACGTCGCCTTGCCGCCACACTTCTCCACGAGCAGCTCCTCGCGAACGCGGCGCTCCCACTCGGGCGCCGTGTTGAGCTGCGGGAACGGCACCTGGATGATCCCCACCGACGCGTCGATCCACTTCTTCGCCTCGTCGTAGCTCAGCGGCTTGCCGCGCAGCGCGGTCGGATTGATCGCGCTCATCTCGGCGAGCCGGTTGAGCACGTGGACCTGGCGCGCCTTCGCAGCGGCCTGGCTCTTCTTGCGATTCGGCGCGAGCGTCTCGGGCGACTGCGGCAAGCCGGCGAGCATCGCGGACTCGCCGACGTCGAGCTGCGAGACATCCTTGCCGAAGTAGAACCGCGCCGCCTCGGCGACGCCGTAGCGCGCGTTCCCGAAGTTCACCTGGTTCAGGTAGAGCGTGAGGATCTCTTCCTTGGTCAGGACCTTCTCGAGTCGCCGCGCGATGATGATCTCCTGGATCTTGCGCTTGAACGACTTCTCCGGCGTCAGCAGCAAGTTCTTCACGACCTGCTGCGTGATCGTCGACGCGCCCTGCTTCGCCTTGCCGGCGCGCAAGTTCGCCCAGAACGCGCGGAACATGCCGGTGTAGTCGACGCCGCCGTGATCCCAGAACGAGTTGTCCTCGGTCGCGATCAGCGCGTCGATCAGCGTCTTCGGCAGCTTCTCGTACGGCACGAACGTGCGGGTCTCGTGCTCGGCGGGCTTGCACTCGAAGGACTTGTCGCAATCGTCGTTGGTGGTGCAGTTCGCCTTGCGGAGCTGCTCGACGGCCTCGTCGACCACCTTGTCGTCGACCGTCTCTGGCACGACGATCGGGGCCGCGTCTTTGCCCTTCTTCTTGACGCAGACTTTCGGCTCGCCGTAGACGACGCCGATCCGCGCATCGTTGCGA
>JACCYD010000159.1 GCA_013696695.1 Deltaproteobacteria bacterium
GTGCCATCGGTCCGGCCGACCCTGCGGATCGACCGCAAGAGTGACAAGGTCAAGGCGCACCCGCTGACGACATTCAGTGTCGGGCACGACGGCGGCTGGCGCTTCACACGAACGGTCGCGGGCAAGGTGATCGAGCAGGACGGCGGGTGCCTGCTGCCGATCGACATCGACCAGCTGAACCGCGCGCTCTCGGTAGCGCGCTGGAAGCGCACGCCGGCCCCATCCTGCGGCGCGTACTGGCACGAGTACACCGAGTACACCGTCGAGGACCGGCTGGTTCACACCGCGCGCACCTGCGATCCAGAGGTGCTCGACGAGGTATCGAAGCAGACGCTGCTCGAGATCGAGCGGATCCGGAACAAGGTCTCGCCCGGCGGTGGTTAGCGCTTCTTCTTTTCGGGGCGACCGGCGTCGGAGCCCTCGAGCCGGAAGTGCGCTTCGGCCGCCGCCATCTGCTCGGCCTCTTTCTTCGACTTGCCGACGGCGCGACCCCACTCCTCGTCGCCGATCGTGACGCCGACGACGAACCGCTTGTCGTGATCGGGGCCGAGCTCCTGGACGACCTTGTAGATCGGCGTCGCCTTGAGACGCGCTTGCGCGGTCTCCTGCAGGCGCGTCTTGAAGTCGTAGAAGTTCTTGATCTCTGCCGCGTTGATGCGGCTCATCAACAGGCGATCGACGAGCCCGTTCGCCGCGTCGAAGCCACCGTCGAGATAGACGGCGGCGATGATCGCTTCGAACGCGTCGGCGAGGATCTTGGGCTTGGCGCGCCCGCCGGACTTCTCCTCGCCCTTCCCGAGCAGGATCCAGTTGCCGAAGCCGAGCAGCTTGGCGACCTCGGAGAGCCCTTCTTCGCTGACCACCTGGGCACGGGTGACCGAGAGATCGCCTTCGTGCGCCTCGGGGAACCGTCCCATCAGCCGCTGACTGACGGTCAAGGAGAGGACGGCGTCGCCGAGGAACTCGAGGCGCTGGTTGTCGGCAAGGCGATCAGTCGCAGCCCGGTTCTGCTCGTTGCAGTAGCTCGCATGGCGGAGGGCCTGATCGAGGAGCGCGCGGTCGCGGAACGCATATCCGAGGATGCCCTCGAGGGCCGCGAGGTCCTGCCGGTTGGAGTAGTCGTCGGGCTCGGCCACGTCCCATGATACCCTCGGCATTGGTGGAAGCGCTGCGCGAGCGTTTCGGCAAGTACCACGTGCTCGAGAAGATCGCGCAGGGGGGAATGGCCGAGGTCTACAAGGTCAAGACCATCGGCATTGCCGGGTTCGAGAAGGTACAGGCGCTCAAGCGGATCTTGCCCGGGTCCGCGCGCGAGGGTCGATTCATCCGCAGCTTCATCGACGA
Source organism: Deltaproteobacteria bacterium (assembly GCA_013696695.1). GTDB lineage: Bacteria > Myxococcota_A > Polyangia > Haliangiales > Haliangiaceae > JABFXX01. The sequence continues at coordinate 1,345 of JACCYD010000159.1, forward strand.
GGCCCGCATCGCGGTCGAGCTCGCGCACCGCAACATCGTTCAGGTGTTCGACTTCGGCAAAGCCGACGGCGAGCTGTTTCTCGCGATGGAGCTGATCGAGGGCAAGGATCTGCGGACGGCGACCGCGCAGGCGGTATCGCGCGACTTGCTGCCGCCGATTCCGGTGTCGTCGTACATCATCTCGGAGGTCGCGGCCGGACTCGATTACGCACACCGCAAGACCGATGTCTACGGCGGTGCGCTCGGCATCGTCCACTGCGACGTGTCGCCGTCGAACGTGATGCTGTCGAACGACGGCTACGTCAAGATCCTCGACTTCGGGATCGCACGCGCGACGTTCGCCTCCGCGCTCGAGCGCCGTCGCCTGCGAGGCAAGCCGCGCTACATGGCGCCGGAACAGACGCTCGGCGAGCCGCCCACCGCCGCGGCCGACGTGTTCGCGCTCGGCATCATCGCGTGGGAGCTGTTCACCGGTCTGCCGCTGTATCGCGGGGCGGATCTCAAGGCGATCCTCGAAGCGGTGCGGCGCACCGATCCGCCGCGGATCGATCGGATCAATCCGAACGTGCCGCCGGAGATCGTGAATGCGATCGCCACGGCGTTGACGCGCGAGCCAACGAGTCGCGGCAGCGCGGCGGATCTCGCGGCCGCGTGTGCACGATCGGCGATGGCGGCGGGAGCGCGCCTGCTCTCGCAGTGGCTCGCGGATCTCGAGCACCGGTCGAGCTCGGCGGAGATTCCGTGGCAGCCGGATGCGACGAGCGTCAGCGTGCAGACGCCGTCGAACCAGGCGATCTCATCGCGGGCGTCGAGGACGGCATCGCTCGCGAACATCCCGCACCAGAACACCGATTTTGGCGCCGGCACGCCGGGCTTCGCGCGCCCCGAGACCGAACCGGCCGAGTCGCCCGAAGCGCCGACCGTTCCACAGCGCCCGTCGAGACGCCCGGCCCCCGAACCGTCGCGGATCCCCGATCACACCGGGACGATGCCGGCGATGTTTCCGAATGACGCCGGCGCCAGCGGCGCGATGCGCGACTTCACCTCCACCGCTGTCGCGCCCGCGCCGCGCGAGCCGACCGCACCACGTGAGCCAACAATGAGCATGACGAACATGCACAAGCTCGGCGATGGCGCGCAGCAGGCGTGGGTCGAGGCCGGCACGCTGTCGGGCATCGCGCATTTGGTCGAGCCAACGAGCGGAGGACTGGGCGGTGGCGAGCTGATGATCGAGCCGGCGCATGCTGGCTCGCCGTCCACCGAGCCGTTCGTGCGGCCGTCGTTCGACGACCTTCCGTTCATCGGCCGGCCATCGCTGATCGGCATCGATCACTCGGTCGGCGAGCACACGCATCACGGGCTCGGCATCGGCAGTGTTCCTCCGGAGCGCTGGCCCGCGCAGGAGGACACCGGCGATCTCGTCGTCCCGGTCAGCGAGGGCCAGGCCGGGCAGGATCACGAATGGGCCCAGAACGAGCCGATCGACGACGACATGCCGGCGATGGCCACCGGCATCGCGGTCGAGCGGCGGCGCACCGTGGTCGTCGCCGGCGTGCTGGCGGGGGCCTCGCACGACGAGCTGCGGCCGATCACGCAGACGCT
>JACCYD010000179.1 GCA_013696695.1 Deltaproteobacteria bacterium
GCAAGGACGCGACGATCTACGGCACCAAGGCGGCGAACCTCGGCGAGATCGTGACCGCGAACATCGACGGTGTGCGCGTGCCGGCCGGCTTCGGCGTGCCGCTGTTCTTCTACACGCAGCACCTCAAGTCGAACGGTCTCGACGCGAAGATCGACGCGCTGCTGAAGGAGCCAAAGTTCAAGGCCGATGCCGCGTGGCGCAAGCAAGCGCTCGTGGAGCTGCGCGCGGCGATCGCCACCGCGCCGATCAATCCGGCGGTGCTCGACGCGATCTACAAGCGCGTGCGCATCAAGCTCGGCGGCCGCGGCGTGTTCGTGCGCAGCTCCACCAACGCCGAAGATCTGCCGGGCTTCAACGGTGCCGGTCTCTACGACACGTTCCCGAACGTCGTCGGCAAGCAGGCGATCGGCGAGGCCGTGCGCAAGGTCTGGGCGTCGGTGTGGACGCTGCGGGCCGTCGACGAGCGCGTGGCGTTCGGCATCGATCACCGCCAGGTGTTTGGCGGCGTGCTGATCCAGATCGGCGTCAACGCGACGGCCGCAGGCGTGCTGATCACGAAGAACCTGTACGACCTCTCCGACGAGCGCAGCTACACGATCAACGCGAAGTTCGGCCTCGGCATGCGCGTCGTCGAGGGCCAGAAGATTCCAGAACAGATCATCTACGACCCGTCGAACGACGGCACCAAGATCATCTCGCGCGCCGACGATCCGGTGATGCTCAAGTTCGACGACAAGGGCGGCATCGTCGAGATCCCGGTGCCACCCGGGGCCGGCGTCATCCTGACGGAGCCGCGCGCGAAGGCGCTGTCACAGCAGGTCAAGTCGTTCATCCCCGTGTTTACCCACGGCCAACCGCTCGATGTCGAGTGGGTGCTCGAAGGCGAGACATTCTGGACCGTACAAGCGCGGCCGTTCGTCGGCGGTTAGCTGTGGCAGAGTAACGGCGTGCGCAGTTTGCTCCTCGCTTTCGCAGTGCTCGTGGCGTGCGACCTCAAGCCCGGGAAGCCGGATAAGACCGGTTCGGCTCGGACACCTGCGCCAGCTGAACCTGCGGCCCCGACGAAGGTCCAGGAGCCGGTGACACCTCCGGCGGGATCAGTCGCCCCGGCAGGATCCGCACCCCCGGCAGGATCAGCCGCCGGATCCGGATCGGGTTCGGGCAAGCAGCTGATGGTGACCACCGAGGAGTGCACCACCGTCGCGGTGCACATCGCCAACGTCGTCATCGCGTCGATCGAAGACGAGTCGATCAAGGCCGCGCAAGAGCAGGATCGCACGCGGTTGATTCGCCGGGTTGCCGAGACCTGCACGCGCGATAAGTGGCCGGCCGCGGCGCAACAGTGCTTCCTCAAGGGCAAGACGGCTCCGGAGCTCGAGGCCTGCGGCCGCGAGCTCGCGGCTCCCGCGGAGTGACTACTTGCTCGGCGCGGCGCGGAGGTACTCGGCGGTGATCGTCGCGATCTTCTTGTCCTCGAGATAGATCGTCCACTTCGATTCCGTGCGCAGCGCCCACGCACCGGCGCCGAGCCACCGCGCCTCGTCGACGAGATCCTTGCAGTCGACGAACACGGCCTCGTGCTGCTCGATGTCACCGATCGGGTTCGTGGCCTTGCCATCGATCTTCACGATCGATGGCGACGCGCGGAGCCAGGTCACGCGCGATGGCTTCATCGCGAACGGAATGTCGACCGTGTTGTCGGGCCACGTCTTCGACGAGGTCGGGCCTTTGCAGACCGCACCCTTGGCCTTCGTCTTCTTCTGATCGTCGCCCACGCCGTCGGCGACGACCTGCTTCAGCGTCACGGTGTAGCCGGCCGGCGCCTTGATCTTGGGGAACGCGGGCGCGGTGCCGAGCCCGGAGTTGCTGACGCGGTAGTCGTCGATGCCGGCGGGCTTCTTCGCCTGTTGCGTCTGGACCTTGGTGTCGACCCGGACCCAGGAGCCCTTGACGCAGCGCTGGCTGTCGTCGCCGGTCTCGCCCTTGTACTTCGAGCAGGCCTGGAGCCAGACCTCGGCCTTGGTCGTCAGCAGGAGCTTCGGATCCGGATCCGTGTTGGCCGGCAGTTTGAACGTCGCGGGAAGCACCGTGATCTTCTCGGCGACCTTGCCGTCGACCAGCTTCACGAGGCTGATCGGCGACTCGTAGAGCACCCACAACGTCCTGGCGTCGGCCCAGCCGAACGACACGGCCTTCGACGCCTTCTCGACGAACACCTTGTCGAGCCCGGTCGCCTTGACCCGGGACACCGCGAGGTCATTCGAGTCGAGCGTCGCGATCAGCGCGTCGTCCGCGACCGCGGGAGCTGCTGCGAGGAGCAGCGTGGTAACGAGAGCAAGCTTCATCGCGGGATCTCGGCAGATTTCGAGCGCTGCCGCAAGGCACTCTTGATCGATCTACGCCCTGCTCGACAACGGCGAGCGATAATTCGCCTCTTCGGCGCGGCGCGCGCGTTCGCCGAGCGATCGACAGACCGAGGCGGCAAGCCCTGGCACGTCATCGACCAGCTCCTCGAAGTCGACCCGCTCGAGCCGGATCAGCCGCGCCGCTCGCACCGCGCGCAGATCGCTCGGCGTCGCGATCGGTGCCACACACGCGAGCTCGTCGACGACCTCGCCCTTGACGATCCGGCGATCACCGATGGCCAGCTCGCCATCCTCGACGACAATCAACGCATCGATCAGATCACCCGCGGTGATCACGACGCTGCCCTCGCGGGCGTGCATCCAGCGCGCACGTTCGGCGACATCGGCGAGCTGCCGGGTCGTCAGCGAGGCGAGCAGCGGCACGCGCCCCAGGGCGATCAGCGATTCGACTCGACTCGGCATGTCTCCTCCTTCAGCAGGCTCTACCGCAGGGGTCGCGGGCTCGCGGCTGATCGCCTCGGTCACGCGACGCAATAGATTGGCAGTGGTGGACTTCTCGACCTCGGCCTTCGCGGCTTCGGCGATGGTCTCGCGGTGCGCGCCCCGGCCGGCGGCACCGAGGATGTGCAGCGCGAGCGCGCGCGATAACCGATCGCGACCGGCGAGCTCGGCGCGGATCACGATGTCACGGCTCGGCGGCTGGATCTCGGCACGCGCGAGCGCCGCGGCGCGATCGGCCGGCGTCAGATCGTCGACGGCATCGACCAGGCGACTGACCAGAGATCGCGGCAGCGCGGCCTCGATCACGGCGAGCGTACGTGCGCGTTCGAGGGCGCCGCGAGCGTGGCCCCAGGCAGTAGCGGCACGCGCGATGGCCGGCGAACGACGGCGCGCGGCGACCAGGAGCAGCACGGTAAGCGCGATCTCGCGCATGCGCTCGTCGAGCC
>JACCYD010000189.1 GCA_013696695.1 Deltaproteobacteria bacterium
CTCGACGACCTGATCACTTCGATGCACCAGTCGCAGGCGATGACGATCGTCGCTGCCGAGCGGTTCCTTGGCGAGGATCACGCTGAAGACCGCGGGCGCGGTCGTGCGCGGAGCTCCGCGAGGCGCCTCGGCGCGCAAACCGGGGACGAGCGCGGCGAGCCAGCGGCGAAGAATCGGCGGCTCCGAAGCGGAGGGCGCGTGGGCCGAGAGCCACTTCGTCATCTGCGGCGAGGTGCCGGCGACGCGCGAGGTCCCCGCGCGAACGAGCGCATAGGAGACGTCTTGCATCGTCGCCAGCGTCAGCTCCTCACCCTTCTTCACGAACGGCGCGACGCCGATCACGATGAACGCATAGCGCGTGTCGAGCACGTAGATGCGCGGCGGATCCGTGATCGTGATCTCGACGGAGGCATCCGCCCCGTCGACGAGCTTCCACGGATCGCGCGCACCAAACGCCGCGCGCAAATCACCCGCCACGTCGTAGGAACGCAAGAGCTCGCCCTTCCGGACGTACTCGTCGAGGTGTGGCAGGAGCGCGACGCCTTTGATTTCGCGCTTCTTCCAGGCCTCTGATCGCGTCATCACGCTTTCGCCGTCCTCGTCGAACTCGTACGCGTATGCGAGGAAGAGCGTTGACTTTCGACCGATGTTCACGCCGCATCCTATATCCTCCGTCCGGATGCAGCGGCGCGACGCAAGAAGCTTTCTGGAAGAGGTGCTCTCGCAAATCCCCGATCTCGACCGGAAGATGCGAGACGAGCTCCTCGGGCTAGTTGACGAAAAGCCGGGAACGAAGCGCGCCGCGAAGCTCGCCGCAGTCTTGGCCGCCGAGACCGATGAGGGCGAGTCGTCGTGAGGGAGCGACTCACGAAGATCAGCCTGCAGGCGTTTCGCGGTGTGCTCGACGCGTACGAGATCAAGCTCGACCAGGGTCAGTCGCTGCTGATGTACGGAGATAACGGGACGGGCAAGAGCTCGTTCGCCGACGCGATCGAGTAGTACTTCACGGGAGACATCGAGCTACTCGCAAAAGAGGGACGCGATCACGCAGTACGGCATCTCGGCGCTGCGAAGGATCAGAAGACGGTCGTGGAGATCGGCACGAACGGCGAGCTCGGTGGAAGCTGCACGCCGAAGTCTCCAAACGAGACGGCGATCGAAGCGGCCTCGCGCGAAACGTTTCTGCTGCGCGGACGAACGATCGCGGACTTCGTCGACAAGTCGAAGGGCGAAAAGTGGAGCGCGCTACAACGCTTGCTCGGGCTCGGCGCGATCGACGAGCTGCGGACTGATCTGCAGAAGGCGCGTAGCGAGCTGAAGCACCCACGCGACGACGCGACGGCGAAGGTGAAGCAATTGGCGGCCGCGGTCGTCGCGCAAAAAGTCGAGCCCGAGAAACCGAAGATCGACGCGGCGCTCGCGAAGCTCGCCAAGGCGTGCGGGTTCGAAGCGCAAGCCACGATCGAGGACTATGCCAAGCTAGATCTGCTCTCGCTGATCGATCCGGCGAAGTCACCGATGTCGTCGTCGGGTGCGGTGAAGGCGGCGCTCGTGGCGGAGATCGATGCGACAGACATCGATGTCGACACGGATGCGTTCGGGGTGTGGAACGGGACAGTCGACGGTGACATGGGTGACCCGACGCACGTCGACGTGCTCGCCGCGGCGTCACGCTTCGTGGAGGCGCATCCAGACGCGAAGCAGTGCCCGGTGTGCGACAAGAAGGTGACCGCCAAGGCGTTGGAGACGAAGATCGCGGCGACACTCGCCGAGCTCCAGGAGCAGAGCGAGCAATTTTCTACGTCCGAGACCATGGCGGACAACGCAGCGGACGCACTGTCGCAGGCGCAGAAAGAACGCGCGCGCTGGCGCACCAAGGCGAAGGAAGTCGGCGTGGAGCTTCCGGCGATCGCCGACAGCGCGAAAGCCGTGAAGAGCGCGATTGCAGAGCGCCGCGCGATCGACGTGAAGGCGGTCAGCGCGTTCGTCGACTCGCTGACGGCGTGGGACAACAACGCGCGCACGCTACTCGCGAGTGAAGCCGCGGAGCCGGCGCCTGCGTCGACGCGCAACCATGCGATCGAGTTCGGTCAGCTGCTCGTCGCCGCGAAGCAATGGGGCGATGCGTCTGCCATCGAGCTACGGGCGAAGAAGGCTTACGAGCGCGCGGATGCGGTGTTCGAGCTCTGCCAATCGGAGCAGCGCAAGTACGTACAGTCCGTGCTCGAGCAGATCTCCGCGGAGGTCGCGCGGCTGTTCGAGCGTCTGCACCCGGACACCGGCAAGATCGGAAGCGTCGCGGTCGAGACCTGGGGCGACAAAGGCATCGAGCTCGCCGTCGATTTCTACGGCCAGCGCCAGCGCCCGCTGCACGGTGTCTTGAGCGAGTCGTATATGAACTCGGTCGCGATCGTGCTCTTCCTCGCAATGGCGCGCACGTTCAACGAGCGCCTGAATTTTCTCGTGCTCGACGACGTGGTGAACAGCTTCGACGTGACGCACCGCGGGCGACTCGGCGACCTGTTGATCGAAGAGTTCCAGGATTGGCAGCTCGTGGTGCTCACGCACGATCGATATTTCTTCGAGCAGGTCCGCCGCAAGGTGAAGGGGTGGTCGGCCTATCAGGTGCTCGGCTGGTCGTACGAACGCGGGCCGAGCTTGCGCGAGCATCGCGGCGCGACGGACGTGGATGCGGCGTTCGAGCTCCTGGAGGCTGGTGCGATCGGAGATGGGGCGCGGCGCGCGCGGCGCGGGCTCGAGCACGTCCTGAAAGAATTGTGTGAAGGCCTCCAGGTTCCGCTTCCGTATCGTCGCGGCAACGACAACGAGTTTCGCGAGATCGGTCAGCTGCTCAACGGGCTGCGCCGTTTGCTCAAGGACGACTCGCGGGGGAAGACGTTCCTCGCGTCGATCGACGGCACGCTGCGCTCGCTCGAAGCAGACGCACAAGCGGTGCTGAACGCGGAAGCACACGCGAGCGACACGGGCCCGTCGGTTGGTGAGGTTCGCAGCACGCTGGAACGGGTTCGCGACTTCGACGCGCTGTGGACGTGCACGAAATGCGACACGCGCATCTGGAAAGAGAGCGGCGTGCGCTGCAAGTGCGGAGCGTCACCGTTTCCGCCGAACGTCGCCGCGAAGTAACTATCGCGACCGTGCGATCCACGCACGCACGCGATCACCGAGCACCGGAAGGGTGACCGCGCCGGCGCCGAGCACGACTTCGTGGAAGCGCTTGATGTCGAACCTGTCACCGAGCTCGCGCTCGGCCGCGGCCCGCAGCTTCACGATCTCGAGCTGGCCGACCTTGTACGCGAGCGCCTGACCGGGCCAGCCGATGTAGCGATCGACCTCGTTCGAGATGTTCACCTCGGTCAGCGCCGT
>JACCYD010000214.1 GCA_013696695.1 Deltaproteobacteria bacterium
GGCCGAGCATCATGACGCCGCCGCGATTGAGCGAGAAGTGGAACTGGTTCAGCACCTTCTGCTGCACCGGTGGCTGGAAGTAGATCAGCATGTTGCGGCAGCTGACGAGATCGACGCGGGTGAACGGCGCATCCTTGATCACGTTGTGAGGCGCGAACACGATCGCCTGGCGGAGCTCGGGCACCAGCTGGTAGCTGCCGCCGCTGCGGATGAAGTAGCGATCTCGACGCTCGGGAGAGACGTTGACGAGAGACGACTCGGAGTAGAACGCACGACTCGCGAGCTCGATCGATCCACGGTGGACGTCGGTCGCGAAGATCTGGAAGGACTTGCCGGGGGAGCTCGCGGTGAGCTCGTGCAGCATGATGGCGATCGAATACGCCTCCTCGCCCGTCGCACAGCCGGCGACCCAGACGCGCAGAGGCCGGCCCGGTGCGCAGTGAGTCAGGAGATCGGGGAGCACGCGTTCCTGGAGCAGCTCGAACGCCTGCTCGTTGCGGAAGAACCGCGTCACACCGATCAGGAGATCGCGATAGAGCACGTCGAGCTCGGCTCGTTCCCCGCGGAGCCGCGCGACGTATTGAGCGACGTCATCGACCTTCGCGAGCTGGAGCCTGCGCTCGATCCGCCTGGTCACGGTGCTCGGCTTGTAGTGCGTGAAATCGAGTCCGAACTCCTTCTCGAGCATCCGGTAGACGTCGTCGAGCGCGGCCGAGGTCGGCGTTGCACGCGACCGTGTGCCGGAGGTCAGTGGAGGTTGTGCGTCGATGCGCTTGAGATGACTCTCGAGGATCGCCGGCATCTGCTGCGGCGCGACCACCCAGTCGGCGACACCCGTATCGTGTGCGGTTCGCGGCATGCCGTCGAACTGCGCGCTCTCGAGATCCTGGACGACCACCAGCCCGCCGGCTTCATGCACGTCGACGATGCCGCGCGAGCCATCCGATCCGGTGCCCGAGAGCACGATCGCGATCGCGCGAAGACCACAGACCTGCGCGAGCGATCGAAAGAACACATCGATCGGCAGCGTGAGCTCGTGTTGCCGATCGCGTTCGCTGAGCAGGAGCCGACCGTTCGAGATGATCATCTCCTTCTTGGGAGGGATCAGATAGACGTGCCCGGCCTCGACCAGCATGCCGTTCTCGACCATCTGGATCGGAAGGGTCGTGTGGCGCGCGAGCAGCTCGTCCATCAGGCTCTTGAAGTCGGGCGACAGGTGCTGGACGACGACGAACGCCATCGAGGTGTCGTGCCCGAGGTTGTCGAAGAAGCGCTCGAGCGCCTCCAGACCTCCGGCGGATGCACCGATCCCGACGACCGTGAGATCCCGCTCCTTCGTCAAGCCGCCGCGATCCGGTGTCATGTTTTATTCACTGCCGCTCGTTGGATCGGCGATGAGTTGCAATACCAGGCCCGCCAAGGGCGCTCTCGGAAGGCCCTCCGCACGGTCGCCTGGTGATCGGACGAAAAAAAAGGGCGAATTCGCCCGAGCTCAGCCCAGGACCCGATTTCACTCAGGCCGCGCGTGCGAAGCCGATGATCCGCTGGGGGGTAGCAACCCGCTTGAGTGCACGCCACAGCTCGTTGTTCTGCGAGTAGACATCCGAGGGCGTGGCCCCAGAGGTCAAGCGATCGACGTCATGGGCGGTCCGGATGAAGTCCTGGCTCGGCATGGCTTCCGCGGCAACGATGACACTCAACCAGTACTCGACGAGCCCACGCGCGTCGGCGTTGGTGGTGCGCGGAATCGGGAACGACGAGCCTTCGTGGTCGACCGGCGGGGGACGCGTATCGGCGCCGCAGCGATCGTTCAAATAGCGCCACTGAGCGTTGTACAGATCGTTGTAGGTCGTGACGCCTTCAAAGTGTTCGTCGCGTTCGTTGATCCCGAGCATGCATCAGTGCTCTGCAGCTTCGATGCCGTCGCAAGTAGTAGGGGGGACGAACACGATCTAAGGGCTTCCACGAGCTGAACGGCTACGACCGGGCGCATTCGGCCTTGGTTGGGGCTGGATCGCCCGCCTTCGCTGGAAGTGTTGGCCCTCCGGTGTGACGGCACGCACCGTGACGCGCATGGAAGGTGCAGTGCGGCTCGCCGATGCGCCAGCACGTCTACTTCTCCCCCGGGATGTTCGGCTTTGGTCGACTCGGTTCGTACAACTACTTCGCGCACGTCGAGCGTGAGCTCGGGGTGCGGTTCGCGGCGGCTGGTCACGAGCTGGTGCCACACATCATCGAGGAGCTGCCCACCGCATCGATCCGCAGGCGCGCGAGCCGGCTGGCGGAGCTCGTCTCGCAGACCGCAACCGATGACGCTCCGATCCATCTTCTCGGTCATTCGACCGGTGGACTCGACGCTCGGCTCGTCGCCTCTCCCGCGTGCTCCGCCGCAGCCGCGGCAACCCGCGAGTGGCTGCCACGGCTGCGAACGATCACCACGATGAACACCCCCCATTTCGGAACACCGCTCGCGGCCTTCTTCACGACGTCGAATGGCCAGCGAATCCTCGCCGCGCTCTCCATCCTCACCGTGGCGGGGCTGGCACTCGGCTCCAAACCACTCGCGGCGACGAGCGTGATCCTCGGCTTCCTGCGCGGAAACGACAGCCTGCTTCCGTTCAAGCTTCTCGATCGCTCCGTCGAATCGGTGGTCGGCATGATCGACGACGCGCGCAGTCCGGAGGTCCGCACGTTTCTCACCGCGATCCACAACGATCAGGGCTCGATGCTCCAGCTCAGTCCGGAGTCGATGGATCTCGTCAGCGCCGGGTTCGAAGATCGTCCGGGCGTGCGCTACCAATCGACCGTCTCGATGGCGCCGAGCCCGAAGCCACGGCGCTGGTTCGAGACGCTGGGCCATCCGACGCGCGCGGTGTCGCTCTCGATGTTCTTCGGCCTTCACCGGCTGACCGCAGATCACGACGAGCGGTATCCGTGCGCGGCAATGCGCGGCACGGCGCCGTGGTCGAGCGATGTCAATGAAGTCCACCTCGCGGACTCGCTCGCCCTCGTCGGGACGCCACTCGACGCCAATGATGGCGTGGTGCCGATCCGGTCGCAGGTGTGGGG
>JACCYD010000219.1 GCA_013696695.1 Deltaproteobacteria bacterium
TGCTCGACCACGAACGACTGCGCGTGTATCAGGTCGCGATTGCGTTCGCCGAGCTTGCGTTGCGGATCATCGAAAGAATTCCGCGGGGTGCGGGCAAGCTCGGAGATCAGCTGTTCAGAAGCAGCACATCGATACCCGCCAACATCGCCGAGGGCGTTGGTAAACGAGCCAAGGCAGAACGGCGCAACTACTGCGACTACCGCCCGCGGGTCGGCGTTCGAGAGCGGGTGCGATCTCGACATCGTGCGGTTACTCAGGTGCGTACCCGACGAAGACATCGACAGGGGTAAGGCCTTGTTGATCGAGATCGTGAAGATGCTGACCGTCATGATGCGGACGTGATGGGCAGGTGCAGGTGCAGGTCTTAACTCTCAGGTGCAAGTGGAAGTGACTGGTGCAAGTGGAAGCTGATCACCAACTTCCGATGGCGTGTACTTAGCTGCGACCGGGCAAGCGCATCGCGAACATCGATCCGCCCTCGGCCGGCGCGTACTCGATCGTGCCGCCGTGTGCCTCGCACGCGAGCCGGCAGAAGTACAACCCGAAACCTCGCTTGCCGTTGGTGCCGCGGCCGTACTTGACGAACAGCTGCTGGCGCGCCCCGTCGGGAATCGGCGGCCCGCTGTTGAACACCTGGAGCTCGGTGGTCGACCCCTCGAGCGAATCGACGACCCGGCCTGACACCCGGATCACGCCGCCGCGATCGCAGTAGCGCACGGCGTTGCCGACCAGATTGTGGAGCACGCGTTCGATCAGCGCGGGATCGAGGGTGCCGCTGGCGTCCGCGTCGCACACGATCTCGAAGCGGGTGTCGCGCTTGACGGCGCCGTGGACGTCGATCACCGCGCGGATCAACGAGTGGAGGTTGCACGACTCGCGGTGCGGCTTGCAGGCGGCGTCCTCGAAGCGGGCGATATCGACGAAGTTCGCGACCAGTCCCGACATCCGGCGAAGGGCGTTGGTGGTGGCGGCGAGGGCCTGAGCTTCGTCGCCTTCGACGGAGAGCACCTCGCGCAGGTACTCCATGTTGCCGAGCGCGACGGCGAGCCCGTTGTTGAGATCGTGCGCGAGCATCGCCGATGCTTCCGCGCCGTAGGCCATCAGGCGATCGGCCTGCTCCTGCGCGAGGCGGGCCTCGACGAACGCTTGCTGCGTGCGCGAAGCGGCGAGCATGCGGCGGCGGAGCTCGGGGATCGACGCGGGCTTGGCGACCACGTCGTCGGCGCCGGCGTCGAAGCACGCGGTGCGCGTGGCCTCGTCGTCCTGGCCCGACAGCACGGTGATCCAGATCGCGCGTCCGTACCGGGCCTTGAGCTTGGCAACGACCTCGATGCCGGGCGTCGGCATGTTGTAGTCGACGATCGCGAGATCGGGAGGCGTCTGTTCGGCGGTGACGAGCGCGGGACCGCCATCTTCGGCGGTGAACACGTGAAAGCCGGCGCGTGACATCGCGGCGGAGACCGCGCGTCGAACCCGCGCGTCGTCGTCGACGATCAGGATTCGGACGCCAGCCGGAGCTTGCGACGGTGCTTCGAACGCGGGGTCGGTTGCCGACGGGCTAACGGGCGCGCGCATGACCACCGACTCGTCCGGATTCCGAATCCATGGAGGGGTAATCATCTGTAGGTTCAATCCGATGATGAGTTTCGCGGGGTTACGCGCGTGAGTCGGCGTCCTTGATGTTCGGAGGAAGTGGTCGACCCAACGCTCGTGACCGACAGGATCGCAACCAAAACGGGGCTCTCACCACCCATCCCGAGCAACGTCGCCAGGATCGATCACGATCCCGAGCTCGCGAACGACCTCGGACCGGAGCTCGCGAGCGGCGCGGTTGCGAGCATCGCCGACGAGCTCAACAATCCGCTCGGAGCGCTCACCAGCACGGTGCGCCGGCTCGAGCAGCTCAGCGCCAAGCTTCCTGAAGACATCCGTGACGAGCAGGGCCGTTTGCTCGGTCGGCTCGCCTTGATCGCTAGACGCATCGAGCTTCGGGTCGCGGCGATTGTCAGTGCGAGCCGCTCCACCAGCATTCCTCCCAAGGTGCAATCGTGAAGAACGCACGTATTTTGATCGTCGACGACGATGACCACGTTCGCGAGTCCTTGATGGACGAGCTCTCCGAGCGCTATCGCGTCGAAGCGGTGGCGACGGGTGGCGAGGCGTTCGATGCGCTGACACTTCACCAGTACGACGTGATCATCTCGGATCTGAAGATGCCGGATCACGACGGCATCGAGGTGCTCGAGTTCGCTCGCAATCACCAGCGCGATCCGGTGCGGGTGCTGCTCACTGGCTATCTGGACGAGCGAGCCCACCGCGCCCTGATGTGTCCTGACGCCCCCTACAAGGTCGGGAAGCCGTGGCAGGACGAGATCGAGATCGTCGTCCGCCGTGGCCTCGAGCAGCGCGAGCTTGCGCGCCGCCTGTTTGCCTCGGTCGAAGATGCCCTGAGCCTCGCGAACCTCGACGACGAGCTCGCCACCACGCGCACTCCGCTCGAGTTGGCGGAGGTGATCGTGCGCCGCGGGTTGATGGTCGAAGGCATCATCGCCTGCGGCACGATCGTTCACTCCGACGCCGGCGAGCATCCGTTCACCGGCGGCAGCGTGCCGAAGGTCGGCGCTGGCTGGTTCCTCGAGCTTCCACTCGATGCCGAAGGGGAGCTCTGCCTCCGAGCCCGTGGCCTCACCGAGAGCGCTCGGGCACTCATCCGCTACATGGCCCATCGCGCCCAACGCGCGTGCGGGGTGCTCGAAGCACGCATCGTCGAGGCGAACGCTTCGGGCTCGCGGATCAACCGCCTGATGCGTCAGGCCACGCTCGGGGCACTGACGTCATCGTTGCTTCACGATCTCGCGTCGACGATGCAGGGGCTCACCGCGGCGCTCGCCGGCGCCATGGCACTCGTCGAGGACGGCGAGCCCGGGTTGGAGGAGGCGATCGCCGATGCCAATGCCACGGGGGATGAAGTCATCCAGCTGTTCGTGCAGATGCGAAAGTTCATCCGCGATGGAGAGGTGGCACGCAAACCGGTGCCGTTGTCGCGCGTGATCGAGAGCGCCAACCGGACCGCAGGTGGGTTCGTCCGCGAGCATGCGCAGCTCAGGATCGGTGAGGTTCCCAAGGTCGACATTCAGGTCGCCGAGGCGCTGTTTCTTCAGGTGCTGGCGAACCTCTTGCGGAACGCGGCGAGCGCATCACCCAAGGGTGGCTTCGTCGATCTCTGCGCTCGCGTCACCGACACCGACGTGATCTTGACGGTCACCGATGACGGCCCTGGCATCGCAGCCGAGATCGCGAACACCATGTTCGATCCGTTCGCGAGCACGACCGGCGAGGAGACCGGGCTCGGACTCGCGATCTCTGCGTACGTCATGCAGATGCATGAGGGGCGAATCAGCTATCGCCGAGATGCCGATCGCGGCGCCTGCTTCACGGTGACGATCCCGCGCGCCCACGTAGCGGGCTAGACAGTCTCGCGCGCTACTTCATCGCGATCGGCGACGCGGCGTTCGCTGCGGTCGTCACGGTGCTCACCGACACCACCGCGGCGAGGGCCACGAAGCACGCGAACACGAGGTCACGAACGCGGGTCTTCTTCTGGGCGGCGGCGATGGTGGCGAGGCGGTTCGACATGAAGGGATCCTTTATCAACTCCTGGGCCAACCTAAACTTACGTATTATCAATTAGTTACATCCTATAAGACGACACCCGCGACGGTCGCAGGTGCGACAGTCGCGACCCCCAACACGAACCGCGAAAGCGGACGAGTCAGGTAATCAGCATGTTCATCGTCCACGATGACCCTTCCTCCGAACCGGAAACCACCGACATCTCGGCCTCGAAGCCAGGCGCGAAGGTGACTCAACGAATGCTCCTGCTTCGCGAGATGATCGCGGACGGCAGCTACCCCGACAAGAACGAGCTCGCCGAGCGCATTCTCGACAAGATGTAGCGCCGTCGCCGCAGCAGGATGCCCAGCACCAGCAAGGGCAGGGCGAACGTCGCCGCCGAGCCGGATGCGGTCGAGCAGCAGCCACCTTCCGCGGCAACGCCGCGCACGAAGAAATGCGACGTCACGACGATCCGATTACCGGCGTCGGTGATCAGCTCGAGCCGATAGCGACGGTCCGCGGCCCCGGGCACGTCCTCGTATGTGTGCGTGAATGGATCGCTCGTGATCTCGATCTCCTCGAGCAATCGACCGTCGCGCCACAGCTGGACGAAGTTGCCGGTGCCGCCGGTGATCGTCACCGGCATCGTCATCGTGGCAACACCATCGATGTCGTCACCGATCTCGGCGAGGCCACCGTCCGAGGTGCGCACGTGGACGTCGACGAATGGATCGTCGGGACCGCGCAGCTGCACGATCGTGCGGCCCTTGCGGATGCCGTCCATGATCGCGGCCTCCGATAGCTCGTCGGCGAGCACCAGCGTCGTCGGGCTACCGAGGGGGGTGTCGGCGAGACCGGTGCCCATGCCCGCGCGATGGTCGTCGCTCCCGCCGATCGCGCCGAGTCGGAAGCCGTCGTCGTGAAGCTGATCCCACATCTCGATCGCCGGCGGCGTGAACAGCGGCTCGACGAGCTCCCACTTGCCGGTGATGAGCTCGAGCCCCGCGACTTTCTCCCACGGCGTGGGATCGTGTCCCCACGCGCAACCGATGCACGCCTCACCGAGCTCGAGCGTCGGGTGATTGACGATGAACAGCGCGCCCTGCGCCGCGACGTCGTCGAGGACGTTGGTGATCGTGCGACCCTGATAGCCGATCCGATGATCGACGTAGCTCGGCAAGCCGACCGCGTTGCCGTGTCCCGCGTACGTCGTGATCTCCGCGCCGCGCAGGAGCAGCACCGAGAACCCCGGTTGCAACGCAGCGGCGAGCGCGAGGTGCGAGCTGGTGTTGTGATCGCTGAGGTTGACGAAGTCGAGGCCGCGGTCGGCGGCGAGCGTGGCGATCTCGGCGAACGTCGCGCTGGCATCGCCGCTCTCCTCGGAGTGGACGTGAAAGTCGCCCTTGTACCAGCGCCGCTCGGTGGCGAGTACGACCGGCGAGAACTCGGCCTGAGGTTTCGGCGCGAGCGTCGCCGTGTCGTCGCAGATCACGTCGATCGAGTAGCGACCGCCGGCTGGTCCGAGCTTGGCTTTCCCCACGACGACGAACCACGTACCGGGCGTGATCTCGCCGGGCAGGTAGCTGCGCGAGGACTGCTCGACGCCGATGATCGCATCCTCGAGGTTGCCGCCGCCCCAGCCGCGAAAGCCTTCGGGGCCGAGCGATGTCTGCCAGACGCCCCAGTCGAGGATCACGTTGTCGTCATTGTCGTCGTGTGCGATCCGGATCTCGCGCGTGCCGACTGGCACCTCGAACGGAACGTCGACGAAGTCACCACCCGCGACCGGCACATCGGCTTCGAGGTGGACCATCGAGAGCACGACGGCGAAGGCGAGCATGCGCAATCATAGAGTGATCGTCGAATGATCGTCGAGGGATCGTCAGGCGGGCAGGCCGGTCCACTCGGCGCTGCGCGTCCACAACGTCTTCGCGAGCTCGGTGTCGTCGGCCAGCTTGCTGGGCCGCCGCTCCTTGCCGCCGACGTCGTAGTACTTGCCGGTGTCGCCTGCGAGAGCAGGTGAGGTGGCGCACACCAGGCTCGCCTGGGCGCCTTCCTCGGGCGTGATCATGAACTTCTTGATCACCCAGTCGAACGGACGCGGCACGCGCCGCCAGATCTCGGTGGCGACGACACCCGGATGCACCGCGTAGGTGGTGACGCCGGTGCCCTCGAGCCGGCGCGCCAGCTCCTTGGTGAACAGCACGTTCGACAGCTTCGACACCGAGTACTCGTCAACCGCGGTGAACGTCTTGGTAGGGCGCTTCAGCTTGCTCCAGTCGATGCCCTTCGCGCGGTAGTGCGAGCGGCTCGAGACGTTGACGATCCGTGCAGTGCCGGCTTCCTTGATCCGATCGAGGAGGAGGCGCGTGAACAAGTAGTGCCCGAGGTGGTTGGTGCCGAACGCGAGCTCGAAGCCATCCTTGGTCAGGCCGCGCTTGCCGGCGAGCCCGCCGTTATTGATCAGGCCGTGGATCGGCAGCTCGCGCGCGAGCAGCTCGTTCGCGCAGCTGCGCACCGAGGCGAGGTCCGAGAGATCGAGCGCGACGAACTCGACCTTGTCGTTGCCGGTGTCTCGCTTGATCTCGTCGATCACCGGATCGGTCTTCGACTTCGAGCGACACGCGAGGATGACGTGCGCACCGCGGCGCGCGAGCTCCTTGGCGGTGATCTTCCCGATGCCGGTGTTGGCCCCGGTGACGATGAATGTCTTGTTCGCGAGGTCCGTCATGCGGCGCAACTGTAGCGCTGATCGAGCTCGCCAAAGATGAGGCAGGTTCCAGTGTTGACCCGTGGTCAGAGACCGCGTTACGCGGTGGCATCATGAAGTTACGTGCGACCTTGATCGTGCTGTTCGCACTACTCGGCGGGATCACGCTCGGTATCGAGTACGTGCACGCGGAGGATGGCAGCGGGTCCGCCGATGCCGATGGCGACGGCAAGCCGGACGAAGCCAAACCCGATGACAAGGACGGCGACGGCAAGCCCGACGGCGCCGGAGGTCCCGACAAGGACGGCGACGGCAAGCCCGATCTCGCCGCGGTCGATCCCGCCAAGGACTCCGACGGCGACGGCGTCCCCGACGGCAAGGAAGATGCCGACGGCGATGGCATCCCCGACATCGCGGAGGACTCCGACGGTGACGGCGTGCCGGATAGCAAAGAAGACTCGGACGGCGACGGCGTCCCGGATTCGGCCGAAGACGCCGACGGCGACGGCATCAACGATAATACCGAGGACTCCGACGGGGACGGCATTGCCGACATCAAGGAGGACTCCGACGGCGACGGCATCCCCGACATGAAAGAGGACCGCGACGGTGACGGCACGCCCGACATCCTCGACGACTCCGATGGGGATGGCGTGCCCGATTCCGAGGACATGCCGGGTGACGTCGACGGCGATGGCACCCTCGACTCCGAGGAAGAGTTCGACGAGGACGATCCGCCGACCGATCCGTTCGACGCCGACAACGACGGTACGGTCGAGCCCGACGAAGTCGAAGCGCGCAAGGAATTCCTCGAGGTGTTCAAGGACATCCCGAACCAGCCCGACGATCAGGCGCTCGAGCGCCGTCCCGCCGACAAGCAGATGTTGCCGTCGATGACCGTCCCCGCGTTCCAGAAGGCCGTGAAGGCGGCAGAGAAGGTCGTGCTCGAGAAGATGGAGATCAAGATCGCGAAGAGCGCCGACAAGAAGATGCGGACGTTCTCGCTGATCGTCGTCGGCTTCTCGCTGCTCGGCGTGCTCCTGCTGCTGATGCCGCTGGCGCTCGCGAAGAAGTATCCGGGCCAGGGCAAGGTGCTGTTCAAGTACTCGGCGCTCGCCGCGGTGACGTTCATCGTCACGGTCAACCTGTTCGGCGGCGTGATCTACGGCTTTCGCACGGTCCAGGGCGCGCTGTCGAAGCACACCAACCCGAGCGTCGCGCTCGCAGCCGGCACCTTCGGCACGCTGCACGACGATGCCGAAACCTACATCATCACGGGCAAGGAGCTGTTCGCGCCGACGCTCGAGGCGATGCGCAAACACCCCGAGGAGCAGCCCGCGGTGTTGATTCTCGAGAACGGGCTCAAGATCGTTCAAGACGCGAAGGTGTTCTTGACGATCAAGAACATGATCAAGAAGGTCGATTTCATCTTCGGGATGATTCCGATCATCCTGACGCTAGTCACGTTGATTCTGTTCGTGCTCGCGGTCAAACCGACGCTCGTCGAGATCATCAAGCTACCAGCGGCGGCGGCAGCGGGCGCGAGTACCGCCGGTCAGGACGTGGTCAAGAGGAGCATTCGCCGCGTGATCGGCGAGCTCAAGGCGACGATCTGTACGATCGGCGTGCTCGTCGTTCTCACGCTGCTGTCGTCGTTCGTCCTCGGCAAGACGGTGAAGCCGGCGCTCTTCGCGTTCCTCGATTACTTCGCGCAGGCGATCAACTACCTGCAGTTCGCGAAGGACGCGTCGTCGGGGCTGGTCTTCGTGTCGCTGTTCGGCGTGATCCTGTTCCTGGTCTTCAACCTGGCGACGCTGATCTTGTCGATGGCGTTCTTCCTCGGCAAGACGCAGAAGATCTTCCAGCAGCGGTTCAACGAGGGCACGCCGCTCTCGGAGCACCAGCGGTTCTTCAAGTGGGGCATCCCGGCGGTGCTGCTCGTGCAGATCTTCCCGCTGGTGTTCTCGATCGCGGGGACGATGCTGCTGAGCTACGTCAACGACACGATCATCGCGGGTGAGACCTCGGCCGACAACATCGGCTGGACCAAGCTGATGCTGGCCGGCCCGTTGATCCTCGTCGCCGTGTTCCTCGTCATGTTCTGGGCGGTCCGCGGGATGAAGGCGCTCAAGTTCCTCGCGACCTACAAGGTGAAAGTAAAACCGCCCATCGCCGTTGATGCAGCGCCGCACCCTTGATATCAGAGGCCGATCCACTGACCGACGTGGCTCGTAAGCGGTTTTCTAGTTAACCCGGGAGGAATTCGATGCGGATCAAGATGATCTTCGTGACCGTGCTCGCGACCGTGGGCCTGATGATGGCGTGCGGCGGCAGCAAGAAGCCCGACACCGGCGGCACCGGCGGCGCCGCTGGCGAGAAGTCGCTGTATGACCGGCTCGGTGGCAAGGATGCCATCACGGCGGTCGTCGAGAAGTTCGTTGGCATCGTGGTCGCGGACGACCGCATCAACGGCTTCTTCAAGAACGCCGATGCGGCGAACCTCAAGAAGCAGCTGGTCGATCAGATCTGCGCTGCGACGGGCGGTCCGTGCAAGTACACGGGCAAGGACATGAAGACCACGCACGCCGGCATGGGCGTCAAGGAAGCAGACTTCAACGCGCTGGTCGAGGATCTCGTGAAGGCGCTCGACGAGTTCAAGGTTCCGGAGAAGGAGAAGAGCGAGCTGCTCGCCGCGCTCGCCAGCATGAAGGGCGACATCGTCACGCAGTAAGCGGACGTCGTTCGAACACTGCGGCTCCGGCCGCACGGCATGGCGGCTTCGGCCGCCATTTTCGTTTCTGCTCAGTACGGTCGAGCGCCGCCGCTGTTCCCGCCGGGGCCGTAGTCGCAAACGATCGCATTGCCGAACTGCAGACCCGGACAGTTGCCGATCGCACAGCCGAGCTCGATCGAGGTGCGCCACACGACCTGGGTGTAGTGGCCGCAGGTCGGCCCGCTGCAGCTATTGGTGGCGTAGTCGTAGTTCGCGCCCTCGGCAGCCCACAGGCTCACGGCTTGCTGTGCGGTCGCGCCGCCGCCGGCACCGAAGATGTTTTCGCCGACGTAATACGGATGTCCGTTCGAGCGTCCGTCGTTGTGATCGATGAGACCGATCGGCTGATCTTGATCCACGCAC
>JACCYD010000235.1 GCA_013696695.1 Deltaproteobacteria bacterium
GTAGCGAATGCGATCCGTGTCGAATCGCCACCATGGGCCGATCTGATTGTGGCCGAACGGCCTCGCCAACCGAGTCGCGATATCGACGACGCGAAAGCCCCCGATGCGATCACCCGAGATCAGGAGCGTGTGGTCATCGATCCAGGCGACGGCGTAGAGAGAGGCCTTGAGGTCGACGATCACGTCCGACTTGCCGGTGGCCACGTCGTAGACCACGACGAGCCCGTCGTTGCCGATGCTCGCCAGCCGTGTCTGATCGGCGGAGAATGCCAGCGCGTTGATCTGCTGCGTGTGGGTCTTGTTGCCTCGCACCACGCCCTGGGCAGCCACCCGAGCGATGGTGTCGCGTGCGAGGCGCGCGTGAGGGGTTCCGAGTGGGACGTGCAAGAGCAACGCGGCGGCGCGTGTCGGATCCGTCATCGCGAGCGAGCTCGCGCGCTGGATCAACAACAGATCGGAACGACTCTCCGCCTTCTTCTGCTCGGCCTCGGCGTCGGCGCGCGCCTGCACCGCTTCCTTGTAGGCCTGCTTGGTTTCCCGCTGGTCGTGAACCATGTTGACCACCGCGAACACGATCACAGTGACGACCACGACGAACGACGCCACCGAGAGCGCGACGGCGAAGCGGTGCTTTCGCACGAACCGCGCGAGGCGCTGCGCCGCCGTGTAGCGGTGAGCGGCCACCAGCTTGCCGCCGAGGAACGCGCGCAGATCCGCGGCGAGATCGCCGGCATGCTGGTAGCGAGCTGCAGGCTCGCGGGTCATCGCCTTCTCGACGATCGCGACCAGCTCGGGTGCGATCTCGTCGCCGAGCTTGTGGAGCGGCACGCGATCCTCCCCGGTGCCGGCGGCCGCGAGCCGCTCCGCGTCGGATAGATCGGAGAACGGCGCGACGCCGGCCAGCACGTGGAACAGCGTCGCGCCGAGCGCATAGACATCGGCTCGCATGTCGACCGGCTCGCCGCGCGCCTGCTCGGGTGCCATGTAGCCGACCGTGCCGTAAATGTGACCGGCGCGCGTCAGCTGGGCATCGGACGAGATCGGGCGCGGAACGCTGTGATCGAGGTCATCGAGGCGCCGCGCGAGGCCCCAGTCGATCAAGTGCGTCTCGCCATACGCGCCGAGCAGGATGTTCGACGGCTTGATGTCTCGATGGATGATCTTGCGTGCGTGCGCGAAGGCCGCCGCGTCGATCACCGACAACAGATTCGGGAGCAGCGCGAGCCGCGTCGGCAGGTCTGCGCCGGTCAGCCGCTTGGAGAGCGGATCGCCTTCGATGCGCCGCATGACGTAGAACGGAGTGCCGTTGGCGTCGCGCGCGGCTTCGTGGATCGGGACGATCGATGGATGCTCGAGCTGAGCGGTGATCCGGACCTCGCGCTCGAACCGCGCCAGATCGTCCGGCCGCGAGGACAGCACCTGCTTGATCGCGACCGAGCGCGCCAGCGAGACGTCGGTGGCTGCGATGACGCGCCCCATGCCGCCCCGCCCGAGCTCTTCGCCGAGCTGGAACCGCTCGTCGGGTCGATCGAACGTCTCGAGCTTCACCTCCTCGGTGCTGTCTTCGTCGTCGGAAATCGTGTTTCCCGCGGTGGTGTCGCCTCGCTGCTTCATCGCGTCACCGCGCCGTGCCAGACCAGCGCATTGGTGGAATCGAGATGCGCGTTCGTGGTGGCGTCGATCCACGCGAACAAGCGCTCCGGGTCGTCCGGAACGTGATCCTCGAGCACGACGACATGGCCTGGTGTGGTCCCGAGCGTCAATCCTGGGTTCACCAGCGCCACGAACTGCAACCTGACATCGAGCACGGTCTGTTCGCCGGTCGCGATGTGCGTGCGCACCAGCCGCTGAAATTGCACGAGGCGATACGCGGAGTCATCGAACCCGAAGCCGATGAACAACATGTGGCCCGGCGGGGCGCGATTGAGGACCTGACCGGCGTGGACGAACCACAGCGAGCCGTCGGCGTATCGCATCGCGTAACCGTCACGCACCGGCGCGACGAGATCGATCTCGCCTGGTGGCCTAGAGACCACGAACCGAGTCTCGGTCGGGCTCCACTCGTACAGCTCGTTGGCTCGGTCGTAGACGATCCGACCATCGGCGAGCAGCGCGACGACGTCGGCCTTCGCGTCGACGGCCGCGGCCGCGCCGGTCTCTCGATCGATCCGGAAGATCGTGCCGGTCTCGAGCGTCGTCGCCACCCATCGCCCGTGGCTCGCGTATCGTTTGATCTTGGACGGCGCAGTCCACAAGCTCCGTTCGCCACCCGTGGTCGGATCGATGTCGACCAGCTGAAGACCGCGGATCACGAGGTAGAGCTTGGCGACACGATCGTACAAGCCCTGGAGATCGAGAACCCGCTGGGTATCGTTCGAGACGTCGAGGAAGCTCGTGCTCATGAAGTTGCTCGAGATGATGGTGGTCCCGACCATGCCGACACAGCTTGGAGGGAGCGCCTTGGATCTGGTGACCGCCATCCGGGTCGCCCGGGTGCGGCGATCGATCTCGCGGATACCCGAAGCCGCGCCGACGTAGACCTTCGTGGCGGTGGCCCAGCAGCCGATCTCACCCTGCACTGGATAGGACGCGGGACGCATTAGGTCGAGATCGAGCCAGCGGATCGTCCCGTCGCGACTCCCGAACGCGAGGAACCGCGAGCTCGCCGCGAGCTGCCGGGCGCTCGGATAGTTGAGCTCGAGCGTGCGGACATTCGCGGGATCGACGATCGTCAACGCACCCTCCTGGCCGAGGTACGCAACTCCGTCCGAGGTCTGCACGGTCCACCACACGCCATCGGTGCCACGCGCGACCTCGCGAAGATCATCGTCGAGGCGCATCACCAATCCCCTGGCGGTGCCGACGTACAGCGCGCCGTTCGGGCCGTACGACATCGCCACTCCGAGCTCGACGTTCCACCGGCGCGTCTCGACGCCTTCGAAGCTCCACTCGACGACGTGCGCACGCCCGACCACCGCGAACCGACCGTGTTTGACATCGACCGCGGCGTTCGCGGTGATCCCGAACCACTCCGCCCCCGTAAGGAGGATGTCTCGCCCGCTGCCGACCAGCCGCAGCGACTCGCCATCAGCCACCATGAAGCGATCGCCGATCGGTTGCGCGGTCAACACGTTCTCACGCAGGGTCGTGACCGCACCAGTTGCAAGCGAGCGCTCGGCGAGGACCTTGCGAGCCTCGTCGACGTAGCGAATTCGATCGCCGTCGACGCGCGATAACCGCGATACCCGCAGGGTGGGATCGATCGTCGTCGTCACACCTGTTCGCAGATCGAGGAGCATCAGACCCTCCGGACGACCGGCGAGCACGATGCGATCGTCGTCGAGCGCCAGACCGAGGGTCGTCGACTTTGCCCTCGTTCGATAGATCCGCGCCGCCCCGGTCTCGACGTCGATCACCACGACGTCGCCGGTCTCGCCCGCCGCGATCAGCGAGCGTCCGTTCGGAGTGAAGAACAACATCCTCACCGCGCCGATCGTCGACGCATGACCGCGCACGATGCCGCGCGATGCGGCGGCCTCGGCGATGTCACGGGCGCGGCGCAGGTGCTTCGAGGTGCCCGGTAGCTGGCGGATCAGCGCCACCGCGCGCGTCGGATCGCTGGTCGTCAACGTGCTCGCGCGATCGAGGAGCATGGTCTCGGCTCGATCATTTGCGATCGCGCTCGACGCCACGGCCTCGGTTCGGGCCGCGTCGGCGAGGTCTCGCTCCTCGATCACGTTGCGGATGGCGATCGTCGCGATCGCGCCG
>JACCYD010000238.1 GCA_013696695.1 Deltaproteobacteria bacterium
CCCAGAACGTGTGCAACGCGGGCCACAGCCGGGTGGCCGCCTTGCGCGACACCACGGCGCCGACGTGGCCGCCGCGATCGACGACGACTTGCTTGTCGCGCGATGAGACGAGGTCGATCAGCGGGCGGGCGGAATCGACCGGCACGATGTGATCGTCGGCGAACGCGAGCGCGAGCACCGGGCAACGGATCTGCGACAGCCGCGCGGACCTGCCGAGCACGCTGAAGGTGCCGGCCGCGAGCGCGTTGCCGCGATACAGCTCCTCGATGTAGCGCACGTAGCACTCGCCGGGAAACGACACGTTGTCGTTGCCCCACCTCTCGGTGGCGAGGAAGCCGTCGAGGAACTCGTCGTCCCACGCACGATCGAGCAGGCCGACGAGCTTGGTCGCGTCGAGGGTCGGGCGCATCATCTTGAACGACGCTTGCATCAGCCGCCACGGCACGTTGCCGCAGGCGTCGACGATCGCGCGAACGTCGAACGACGACGTGCGCGTCCACGTGGCCATCAGGCCGGCGTGTGCGAAATCGATCGGCGCGGCGAGCGCCAGGAACGAGGCGACCCCGTCGGGAAACGCGGCGACGTAGGCGGCGGCGAGCGTGCCGCCGAGGCAATAGCCGAGCACGTGGGTATCGCCCGTCGGCGAATTACGCGCGCAGTGGCGAACGGCGCGCCCGAGGTAGCGGCCGCCGATGTCGTCCCACGTCAGGTAGCGATCCTCGGGGCCAGGCGTGCCCCAGTCGATGCAGTAGACCTCGTGGCCCTGCGCGACCAACCACTCGATCAGCGACCGGCCGGCGCCGAGATCGAGGACGTACCAGCGATTGATCAACGACGGGACCAGCAGGATCGGGCGCTCGAACTTGCGGTTGCTCGGCGTGAACCGCAGCAGGCGCCACTTGTTCTCCGACCACACGACGGTATGCGGCGTCTGCCCGACCTGGGGCAGCCCCTTCGGCGCGCGCTTGAGGAGCGCGATGATCGAATGGATCACCGGCGAGTCGAGTGGCGACTTGGGTTTCATCACGAGTACAGGGCCTCGAAGCGCTCGCGGAGCTGTTCGTACACCGCCTTGCGGCGCAGCTTGAGTGAGGTGGTCAGCGTGCCACCCTCCACGGTGAGCGGCTGCTCGTGCACGAAGAAGCGCTTGATCGTCTCGTGGCGCGCGAGCTCGCGATTGACGACCTCGACGCGCGCGGCAACCTCGTCGCGATTCGCATCGTCGCGCGTCCACACCGCCGCGACCAGGAACGGTCGTGCGTCGCCGTAGACCACCACGCGCTCGATCACCGGATCGTCGGCGAACCGCGCCTCGATGTTCGCCGGCGGAATGTTCTTGCCGCCGGCGGTGACGAGGATGTCCTTCTTGCGATCGATGATCTGGAGGAAGCCGTCCGGGGTCCAGCGGCCGACATCGCCGGTCTTGAACCAGCCATCGGTGGTGAATGCACCGGCGGTGGCCTCGGCATCCTTGTAGTAGCCGGCGAACACGTGGGCGCCGCGAGTCTCGATCTCGCCGTCCTCTGCGAGGCGCAGCTCGACGGAGGGCAACACCTTGCCTACGGTGTCGAACCGGAACGCGTCGGGGCGATTGAGGGTGAGCGTCGGCGACGTCTCGGTCAGACCGTATCCCTCGATGACCAGCACGCCGGCCGCGTGAAGCTGCTGCTTGATCTCGACCTTGAGGCCCGCGCCGCCGGAGAGACAGAACTGCAGGCGACCGCCGGTGGCGCGCTTGATCGCGGCGCGACGTGCGTCCTCGTGATCCGAGCCGGCACTCATCGCGCGAGCGAGCTTCTCCCAGTACGCCGGGACCGAGAACAACACGTGCGGCGCGACCTGCGGGAGGAGGTCGAGCACGTCGGCGGGTGACGCGAGGTAGGTCTCCCAGCCGAGGAGGTTGCCGGCGCACAGCTCGCCAAATCCGAAGATGTGGCTCATCGGCAACCACAGCAGATCGATCTGGCCTTCCTCGACGAGCGCGGCGTTGCAGCGCAGCCAGTCGGCGCCGTTGACGCCGACGTTGCGATGGCTGAGCGGCACGCCCTTCGGATTCCCCGAGGTGCCGGACGTGTAGAGCATCTGCGCCGTCTGATCGAGCTCGATCGCGCCGAGGCGTGCGTCGACCTGCGTCGGCGCGTCGGCATCGCGGGCGGCAGCGGCTTGCACGCAGCTGTCGGTTGCCGGCGTGCTGCCGGGTAGCCAGGCGCAGTCCTCGATCTCGACGACATCGAGCGAATGCTGGATCGCACGGCGCGCTTGCTCGATGCGCGGATACAGATCCGCACTGGCGAACACGAAGCGGATGTCGGCGTGCTCGAGGATGTACGCGATCTGATCGGGCGTCGACGCCGGATAGATCGGCACGAACACCCCGCCGGCGGTCTGGGCACCGAGCGCGCAGCTCGCCCACGCGACGCTGTTCGGCGCGAAGATCGCGATCCGATCGCCGGGCTCGCACTCGCGCTCGATCAGCCAGCGAGCGACGCCGCGGATCTGGGTGGCGAACTGGCCCCACGTGACCGGCTGCCAGGACATGGTCGCAGCCGAACCGTTCGGCTGCTGCGGCTGCTGCCGCACGTGAAAGCGCGCGCGATGCCGGTGCGTCGGCAACCGATCGAACACGGCGCGGGGCGCCGGGCGGATCTCGAGGAGCGGCGTGACGTCCATGATCAAGGCCTGGCGGGAGTTTCGCGGGCGATTCGGGCGCGTTGTTCGGCGAGTTGTTCCTCGAGATCGTAGAGCCGGGTCTCGAGCTGGTTGAGCTTGTGGAGCGAACGCTCCTGATCGCGGCGCGTCGGCAACCCGATCGTCGACCACCACGCGGTCATCACGCGATCGGTCGCCGCCTTGGTCTTCATCGACAGCGTCAACATCGAGCCGGCGGGTCCGAGCACGCCCGGGTTCGCCATCAGCTTCTCGAAGTACTGCGAGGTCGCCTGTTCCCAGGCGTTGAACCCTTGCTTCCACAGATTCCACATCATGGTTCCACTCCCAGGGCAAAGCGGCGTAGTGCCGCGGCAACAGTGAAGTCGGGGTTGGTCTCGTCGAGCTTGCTATCGGCATGCGCCACCTCGCCGAAACACTCGAACACGAAGCTGGTCGAGCGCTTCCCCACCGCGGGGCCGCTCGACGGGCGGCGAACGACCTGCGTGCGGACGCGGAGCACCGGCGAAAATCGGACGTACGGCAGATCGAGGCGGCCGCTGCCGGCGATCTCGACGGCGACCTCATCGGCGCCGATGAACGGCAGGCCGGCGATCGTGCCGTTGATGTCACCGGTCGACTGAAAGCTCAGGCCGTCGGTCAGTGGAAACCGCAACACGGCGATCGGCTCGGCGTAGCGCACGAGCGTCTTGCCCGCCGCGGGTGCAGGTTCCTGCGAGGCGGTGCCGTGCAGCCACAGCGCCTGCGCGTCCTGATGGAACACGCCGTCGAGGCCGCCGCCCGCATCGGTGACGAACGCCGCGCCGGGAAACTCGGCCGCATACCACTGGTCGACGAGCGCGAGCGGCCCGAGCGCGACGACGGCGTCGGTGGCGAGCTCCGCAGACAGATCCCACGCGTCGGTGCCGGCGATCATCACGGGCGTGTCGGTGCCCGCGTAATACGCGGCGGTGAAGCCGAGCGGCACCGGCAGCTCGTCGGCCGTGATCACGCCATCGCGGTTCGGCACGCACGATGGCAACACCGGCGGCTCGTCGGGTTGCGGTGTCTGATTGACGCCACAACCACCGAGCAGTGAGATCGCGAGAATCGATCTCATCAGAACACGAACGCCACCCGCGCGCGGAACACCTGCGCGGGACGGGCCTCGAGGTTGGTGTTGTCGAACGCGGCGCCCGGAAACAGCACGCCGTAGACGAGCGTCAATGCGAAGCCGTCCTTGCTCGCATAGCGCAGCTCGGGGTCGAGCTCGATACCAAGGGCGCGCTCGCCACTCGGCGTCGACGAGGGCTTGGCGGCCCAGCTCGCGATCAGCGTCGCGCCAAGCTCGAGGCGACCGGGACCGACGGTGAGGATTGCGG
>JACCYD010000260.1 GCA_013696695.1 Deltaproteobacteria bacterium
CTCGAGATCGACCCCGACGTTCATCTCTCCGTCGACCACCAGCTGCTTGAGCTTTTTCTTGTAGCCAACGAGCCGGAGCTCGAACGTCACCGGCGCCGCCGACACCGGCCAGTCGAGCTCGAGGCGCGTCTTGCCGAGCAGCTTGCCGGTCGCGTCGAACACGCTCGCCCCGGTCGGCGTGGATTCGAGCACGAGCTTCGCGCTCGCCTGGATCGGCGCGCTCGCGCTACCGCTGCCACTCCCCACTGCGGTGCCACTCCCCGCACTGCCACTCCCCGCACTGCCACTCCCCGCGCTGCCACTCGCGGCGCTGCCAGGTTTCGCGTTGCCGCTTCCGGTCGCAGATGCACTGCCGCTCGCGCTCGGTGCAGTCACTGTCGGCATCGATTCTTTGCTGCCGACCCACGCGACGGCAAACGCGCCACCGACGAGGCCGAGGATCAGCCCGAACACGAGGACGAACGGCCACATCTTGCGCGGCGGCCGCGACGTGTGTCCGTACGGCGTGCCGATCCGCATCGTGTTGTTGGTCGGCACGTTCGGCAACACCAGCTCGCGAAGCGCTTCGTTGACCGCGCGCGGAGGCCCGTCGCCGTACGACATGCCGATCACCGTCGCGGCGAGATGGGAGTCGCCTGGATTCTGCGCGGCTTGCTTCTGCGCCTCGAGCATCGCGGCGTGCGCCATCACGGTCTTGGCGTCGACCTTCGCTTCCCCCGGACCCACCGAACGCGCCGGCGCGATCGGTGGCGAGCCGCGCAGGTACGCCTCGGGATCGTGCAGCGCTTCGCGCAGCGCGAGCATCGACTGGAACCGGTTGTTCACCGGCTTGGCGAGACAGCGCAGCAGGATCTGCTCGACGCTCGGCGGGATGTTCGGGTTGAGCCCGCGCGGTGCGGGTGGCAGCGCGGTGACTTGCTTGACCAGCACCTCGCCCATCGACTCGCCGTCGAACGGCAACACGCCGGTCATCATCTGGAACAGCAGCACGCCGAGCGCGTAGATATCGGTCCGGTGATCGACCGGTGCCTTGCTCTCGCAGGCCTCCGGCGACATGTACTGCGGTGTTCCGAGCAGCACGCCCGCCGCCGTCTTGACCGCCGAGGTGCCCGCGGCAAACACCTTCGCGAGCCCGAAGTCGAGCACCTTCACGAAGTCCGGATCTCCGAGCAGCTTGAGCAACATGATGTTGTCGGGCTTGAGATCGCGGGGAATGATGCCGGCGATGTGAGCCGCCGAGAGCGCGCTCGCGATCTGCCCGCCGATGTGGAGCGATCGCATGACATCGAGAGCGGTGTGCTTCGCGAGCAGCGACGCCAGCGTTTTCCCGTCGAGGTATTCCATGATGTAGAAGTGATCGCCGTCGGGCGTCACGCCGAAGTCGTGGATCTCGACGATGTGCTCGTTGCCGATCTGGTTGCACGCGCGCGCTTCCTGGAAGAACCGCTGTACGACCTCCTTGTTGGAAGACAGCTCGCGATGGATCACCTTGAGCGCGACGCGCTTACCGATCAGCGGGTGCTCGGCAAGAAACACGGCTCCCATGCCACCCGTGCCGATCTTCGACAGGATGCGGTAGTTGCCGATCGATTGGCCGGCGGCGATCAATCAGCCTCGATCATATCACCCGCCCACATCGCTGTTTTTTTGTGGTCCTGCTCAGGAAGTGTTCGACTTAGCCCGACGAGGAGGATTCCATGGGTCTGAACATTCCGCCCGACGTGAACCCGATGCCGAACGGCTTGCCGCCCGGCCACCGGGAACACGAATTCGACATCATGCAGAACGACACCATCAGCGGCCTAGCCGGCTGGATGGCCTTCGTTTCGATCATGACGATGATCATGGGTGGGCTCTACAGCGTGAACGGGCTGCTTCATTTCGCTTCGGTCAGCGGCATGATCACGATCGCGGTCGGCGTCTGCATGGTCATGATGGGCATCTGGCTGTGGGGGGCGTCGCGGTCGTTCAAGATGATCGTGACCACGGAGGGGATGGACATCACGCTGCTGATGGACGCGCTCAAGAAGCTGCGCGGCGTCTACACCATGCAAGGCATCTTCCTGATCATCTCGGTCGTGCTGTTCGTGATCGTGATCTTCCTGTTCGTCGGCGCGACCTCGGGCCGCAACATGCACTAATGCGCGCCAGAGGACGACGCGCAGAACTGCTCGTAATCGATCAACGGAATCGCCGCCCGATCGATGCCGTCGCCGCAGGTCGGACACTTCGGATCGCGGCGTAGCTTGAGCTCGCGGAACTTGGTCGACAGCGCGTCGTAGACGATCAACCGCCCCGCGAGCGTGGTGCCGAGTCCGAGGATCAGCTTGATCGCCTCGGTGGCCTGCAGCACGCCCATGATGCCCGGCAACACGCCGAGCACGCCGGCCTCGGCGCACGACGGCGCTTCCTCGGCGGGCGGCGGCTGCGGATACAGGCAGCGATAGCACGGCGAGCCAGTGCCGGGGAACACGGTGATCTGCCCCTCGAACCGGAAGATCGACGCGTGCACCACCGGCTTGCCGAGGCGCAGCGCGCAGTCGTTGACCAGATAGCGCGTCGCGAAGTTGTCGGCGCCATCGATCACGACATCGTACGGCGCGATCAGCTCGAGCGCGTTGGACGAGTTGATCCGCGTGCGGTGCTTGTCGACCTTGACGTCGGGGTTGAGGCTCTTCAGCGTCTGCTCGGCGCTGTCGACCTTCGCGACGCCGATGCGATCGGTGCCGTGAAGGATCTGGCGCTGCAGGTTCGACGCGTCGACCACGTCGTCATCGATCATGCCGAGCGTGCCCACGCCAGCCGCGGCGAGATACATGCTCGACGGCGAGCCGAGGCCGCCGGCGCCGATGCACAGCACCTTCGACTTGAGCAGCGCGATCTGCCCTTTGACGCCGACCTCGGGGATCAGGGTGTGCCGGGAGTAACGCGCTTGCTGGTCGCCGGAGAGGACGATCGGTTGCTCGAAGGCGAGGCCGGCGCGCTTCCACCCGGTGAATCCACCGGCCAGCGAGCGGACGTTGGTGTAGCCGAGCTCGGCGAGGGTCCGGGTGGCGAACACCGAGCGCGTCCCGCTCTGGCAATACACGACCACCGGTGACTCGTGATTCGGGACCGTGCGCTCGATCCGCTGCTCGAGGAAGCCGCGCGGGATGTGGACGGTGCTCGGGATCATCCCCTGCGCGTGCTCGTCGGCCTCGCGGACGTCGATCAGGAAAGGAGCGGCAGCTTCGAGCTCGGTCGCCAGCGTGGCCGCATCGATCTCCGCGGTCCGGGCGCGGAGGTCTCGGATCAGTGCGTCGTAAGTCGGCACCCGCGGAGATTGCCATGACCCTCACGTGAGGGTAAGGTGTGCGAGCTCAGGAGATGTGCAAATGACTGACCTCGCAACCACTTCGACATCCACGACCAATCCTCCACCCTCCATCGACCCGGGCGGTCCGGAGTCGCAGGTCCACATCACGGCGGTCGCGGCGACCAAGGTCAACGAGATCCGGTCCGCCGAGGCGATCGAGCCCCACATGGCCCTGCGCCTGCGCGTCGTCGGTGGCGGCTGTGCTGGCTTCTCGTACGACCTCTACTTCGACGAGGGCACCGAGGTCGATCGCGCGTTCGAGATCCAGGGGGTTCGCGTCGTCGTCGACGAGATGAGCCTGATGTACCTGGTCGGAACCGAGATCGATTACGTCGAGGGTCTGCAGGGCGCGGGGTTCAAGTTCAACAACCCCAACGTCAAGTCGACATGCGGTTGCGGCTCCTCGTTCTCGGTCTGATCGACATCCGGGATACCCCGTGAACATCGTCGCGATCCTCGAGGGGGAGCTCGGCTCGGAAGCTGTCATCGGCCCGGGTCACGAACGCCTGGACGACTACGGGCGCGACGAGAGTCCGCTGCCCGAGTTCTATCCACCGGAGTGCGCGGTGCTCGTCGAGTCTGCGGAGCAGGCATCGATCGTGCTGCGGCTCTGCCTCGAGCACAACGTTGCGGTCACGCCGCGCGGTGCCGGTAGCGGCATGTGCGGCGGCTGCTTGCCGATCGCCGGCGGCGTCGTGCTGTCGACCGAGCGCATGAAGAAGATCAAGGAAGTCGATAACGGGGACCTGGTCGCTGTCGTCGAACCGGGCGTCATCACCGGCGAGCTCCAGACCGTCGTCGAGACGCACGGCATGTTCTATCCGCCGGATCCGGCGTCGCTCGAGTTCTGCTCGATCGGCGGCAACGCGGCCACCAACGCCGGCGGCCCGCGCGCGTTCAAGTACGGCGTCACCCGCGAATACATCCTCGGCCTGCAGGTCGCGCTGATGGGCGGCGAGATCTTGAAGTGCGGCCGGCGCACGTCGAAGGGCGTCACCGGGTACGACCTGGTCGCCGGCTTCGTCGGCACCGAGGGCACGTTCGGCGTGATCACCGAGCTCACGGTCAAGCTGCTGCCGAATCCACCTGCGGCCGCCACCGTGCTCGGCATCTTCAAGGATCCGGCCGCCGCGGGTGCCGCGATCACCGGCCTGCTGCGCGACGGCCTACGGCCCCGCGTGCTCGAGATCGCCGACAAGAACTCCGTCGATTACGTGCGGCCGAGGAGTCGCTATCGGTTCCCCGACAACGCGGGCGCGATCGTCCTCCTCGAGGTCGACGGCGAAGCCGACTCGATGGCGATGATGATGGAGAAGATCGGCATGCGCTGCGACGAGCTTGGCGCGATCGACGTGCTCGTGGCCACCGAGCCGGCCGATCGAGCCGCGCTGTGGCAAGCGCGCCGGCTGATCTCCCCGTCGCTCAAGGCGGCATGGAAGATCAAGGTCAACGAGGACATCTGCGTCCCGCGCGGGCGCATCGTCGAGATGCTCTCGCGTGTCGATCAAGTCTCCGCCGAGACCGGCATCGCCACCGCGGTGTTCGGCCACGCCGGCGACGGCAACCTGCACGTGAATCTGTTGTCGAACGAAGACGCAGCCGATCCGGCCGTCCGCAAGAAGATGTGGGCCGCGGCCGAGCGCGTGTTCTTGCACACGATCGCGCTCGGCGGCACGCTGTCGGGCGAGCACGGCATCGGCCTCACCAAGCGCGACTACATGCGGATGGAGCAGACCGAGCAAGTGCTCGAGTGGCAGCGCAAGTGGAAGGCGATGTGGGATCCGGCGAATCTGCTCAACCCGGGCAAGAAGATTCCGCCGCGTACCAAGACCTGCAGCGAGTAACTATCGCGACGTCTGGCCGACGTCGAGCACCCACTGCTGGTAGTAGCGATCCTGCGACGCACCCGACGCGATTCGCCGGCGCGCCTTCGCGAGCTCGACATCGATCAACGAGTGGAACGTCCCCGGCGTCTCGACACCCCACGGATCGACGAGCCGGCCGTTGATGAAGAACGCCGGTGCGTCGACGCCGAGCTTCGCTAGCTCCACCTGATTCGCGCGAACCACTCCACTGCATCGCTTGATCGCCGACGCGAACCGCGCGCTCTCGAGGCCGAGATCCCGCGCGGTGCGCGACACGTCGCGACACCCACCGAGCTCCGACGCGCACCCCGGCCTCGCGGCGTCGGGCAGCTTCACGCTCGCGTACAGCTCCATCGCTTGCACGCCGATGCGCCACAGCGCCTCGTCGTAGCGCTCGAATTCGCCCTGCAGTGCCGCGGCACACGCGCCGGTGAGGCTCGGCGTGCTCTCCGGCGACTTCGCGTACGGCTTGAACACGATCCGCAGATCCTCGCCGTAGCTGCCGCGCAACGATTGCAGCAGCGGCCGCGTGCTTTCGCAGATCGGACACACGTAGTCGGTCACCACGACCAGCGTCACCTTCGCATCGGCACGGCCGATCGACGGCAGCAAGGCGATGCTCACCGCATGGACCGGCGTACTGGTGGGCGAACCGTCGGGGAGCACCTCGTCGGGGAGCTTGTCGTCGCGCCACATCACGCTGGCCGTCACGCCGTGCACGTCGTTCAATCCACTGACGATCAGGATCGTCGTCGCGCCGAAGATCGCGAACACGCTCAGCGCGAGCCACGGCCGGCTGGTCCCTTCGCGACGCACCTCGATCGGGC
>JACCYD010000271.1 GCA_013696695.1 Deltaproteobacteria bacterium
CGCCGAGGTTCGGGTTCACGCGCCGGGTGAGCTGTGGCAATGGGCCAACGTATTTCGCCTCGAAGATCTGTCGCTCGTGATCAAGAGCGACACCTCGCGCTGATCACGGACATCGCGGAAGCTGTGCCGAGCCGGCGTGGTCGGGTCCGACGACGCCGGTGTCGACGTGCGTTTGCCCGCGGCTATCGGTGACGCGCAGGGTGTACGGGCCGGCGCCGAGCGCCTTGCCGACGAAGTAGTTGTAGCTCGCGCGCGACAGCGACGTGAACGTGCCGCGATCGTTGCGGGCGTCGACCGCCGCGATCGGATAGCGATGGTTGCGGATCTGGATCGCCGCCCACGACGGGTTCGAACCCGGCTTGAAGTGATAGGTGAGTGGCCCCTCGACGTCGCACGGCACCGGCAGCCAGCGAATCGGGATGCGACCGCGTTCGAGCGGCGCGAGCAGCGCGAACGCGTCGCGAGACAGATCGAGCGAGCCGGGCTTGCAACCGGGACAGTGATCGACGATCTCGACGAGGATCTCGTGCTCGTCGGGCCCGACGACCACGAGACAGCTGCCGCAGCGCGCCGACTTCTCGTAGTCGGCACCGTTGATCGCCGCGACGAGCAGCGGACGGCCCACCCGGCGATCGAAGCTGCACTGCCCCGTCCCATTGGCGGTGTAATGCGTGGCCTGCCCCGAATGGAATGGCTCGGGTGTCGCACACGGCGACGGCGGTGGAGGTGGGGGCGGCGGCGAGTTGCACGCGACGCCGACCGCGACCGCGGCAGTCAGTCCTCCAAACGCGGCAATCGCCGACACGCTTGGAGCATCGTCGGCGACCGCGGAGACTGCAACGCGCGAGATCGCGCGAAACGTGGCGTTACTGGGCGGCCGAGCCGAATCCCGTCATCTGCACGTTGGTCGTGATCTCGGTGCCACCACCGCCCGACGGCGGCGCGGCCGGCGGCGGGCATGCCGGGCACGGCGGGCACGGCTGCTGCTTCTTCTTGCAGCCACCCTGGACGGACGAGAGATCGAGCAGCGAGATGGATTCGAGGCTGGGCGTGGTGGGCATGGTCAACGAGCAGGTTGCAGCGCATGTGCCACCGCCAAACCTGCGAACCCACCAGGCTTCCACATGCCCGCACGTCTCCCGTGGGATGCATCCTGGTGGTGACGCCGGCAGTCGTGCACGACGATGCACGATCGATCCGCGCCGCGGTACGCTGAAGGCGGTGATCTCGCCGAACATGACAGCGCGGGGCAAGCAGCTCGGGGTGCTGTTCGGGCTGCTCGTCGTGTTCGCGATGCCGAAGAAGGTCGAGTGCGGCCATCCGAACAGCGGCACGTGCACGCACAAGGCGTCGTTCAATCGCGTGTGCACGCCCTGGGAGCTCGAGCCGTTCGGCTTCTATCTGATCGAGAAGCTGGCGAGCAGTGATGTCGGGTTCGCGTATTCGTCCGGCGAAGACTGCCGTTAGTACTCGATCGCGATCACCTCGACGTCACCGCGCGGCAGCGTGACCGAATCGCCGACCTGCGCGTCGTGCAGCGCCTCTGCGATCGGCGTTTGAAAATAGATCGCGCCGTCCTTCGGCGAGGCTTCGAGCGCGCCGACCACGGAGTACTTCGTGCGCTTGCCGGCCTCGTCCTCGACGGTGACAGTGGCACCGAAGCCAACGCGCGTCCGATCGGCGGGCGGCTCCATGATCACGGCCGTCGCGAGGTGCTCCGCGATTTCCTGGGCGCGCTCCTTGTCGGTGGTGGCTTCGAGCTCGGCTCGCAACGCGAGTGCACCGCCGGCGGTGACGTAGTTCGGCACGTCCTTCGGCACCGGCACACCTCGGCGAATGGCCGGTGGTGGTGGCGCGTCGTCGTCCTCTTTGGTGAACGCCTTGCTCACAGAATGACTGTCGCATGCAGTCGCAGACTTGTCGTCGGGAGCGGAGCCGCGCACGATGCGCGGATGACGATCGATCGTCGCGGATTCCTGATCGGCTCGCTCGCCGGAGTCGGCGCGATCGCGTGCAGCGAAGGTCCGGCGGCCTCGCCGAAGAAAGGCCCGACGATGCCAGCTGCGAAACCAGCCCCGAAGACGATCCTGATCCTCGGCGGCACCGGCTTTCTCGGTCCGCACATCGTCGAGGCCGCGCGCGCTCGAGGTCACACGGTGACGCTGTTCAACCGTGGCAAGACGCACCCGACGTTATTCCCCGACGTCGAGAAGCTGCAGGGAGATCGCGATGGCAAGCTCGACTCGCTTGCTGGCCGGAAGTGGGACGCCGTCGTCGACACTTCGGGTTACGTGCCGCGGATCGTCAAGCAGAGCGCCGAGCTACTCGCGCCGAGCGTCGGCCACTACCTGTTCATCTCGACGATCTCGGTCTATGCGAAGAGCGACAAGGTCGGCGCCGACGAGACGTCTCCGCTCGCCACCCTCGACGAGCCGGCGAGCGAGGACGTGGCGAAGCACTACGGCGCGCTCAAGGCCGGATGCGAGACCGCGTGCGAGGCCGCGCTACCAGGTCGCGTCGCGACCATCCGGCCCGGGTGGATCGTCGGTCCACTCGATCCGACCGGCCGCTTCACGCACTGGCCGGTGCGCTTGGCCGAGGGCGGCGAGGTGCTCGCGCCGGGCGATGGCACCACACCGATCCAGCTGATCGACGGCCGCGATCTCGCCGCGTGGATCGTCACGCTGATCGAGAACCGCACCACCGGCGTGTTCAACGCGTTCGGACCGTCGAACCACCCGAAGATCAACCTCTCGATCAAGCAGCTGCTCGACGACTGCAACACGGCCGCCGGCAACAAGGCGTCGTTGACCTGGGTCTCGACCGAGTTCCTCGACAACCACGAGGTGTCGCCGTGGGCGGAGATGCCGGGATGGGTCCCGGCGGAGGGCGACTACGCCGGGTTCGGCAGGCTATCGAATCAACGCGCGGTCGATGCCGGCCTGACGTTCCGGCCGATCGCCGACACCGCGCAGGACACGCTCGCGTGGCTCGCCTTGCCGGATGTCGAGGCCTGGGTGCGCGGGACGGCCCCGTTCGGATCCGCGGCGATGCTGAGCCGAGATGAGCCGGCCAAGCGCAGAGCGATCCGCGGCTCCGGCATCACGCGCGAGAAAGAAGCGAAGGTCCTCGCTGCGTGGAAGGCGCGCGGCTAGCGACGGCGCCAACGCTCGCTTGCCGCACGGATGACCGAGACGAGCGTGAGGTGCGTCAGGGAAAGCGCAGCTCGGCGACGTAGCGCTCCCAGCGGCGCTTGAACGCGACCATGTCGGTCTCGCGCAGCGTCGCGACCAACGTCTTGTACCCGTTCGGGTCCGTCTTTCGCGCGGTGCGAACCGCCTCGTAGAACTTCCGCAGCAGCCCGTGCTCCTGCAGGTAGTACATGAGGTAGCGCGATTGCGAGTAGTTGGTGCCGCCGTCGCTGTTGTAGAACTCCTTGGTCGACAGCGACGTCAGCGTGCTGAACGACGGCACCCTGCCGCGACGGATCGCCTTCTGGAGACCCTCGAGGCGCCAGTTGGTGAGCCCGACGATGTGACCTTCACGCTCGGCGCTCTGCTCGAACAGCGAGCCGAGCCCTTCGTTGAGCCAGGTCGGAGCGCTCGGGAAGTCGGCCTCGACGTACGGGTGCACGATCTCGTGAACCAGCGTGCCGCCGCCGGTGGCGATGTTCATGAACATCGCCCCCTGCGAGCTCGAGTAGAAGCCGAACGGCGTCGACGGCTGTTCACCGGTCAGCTTCTCGACGCCGGCTTCGTAGCTGGCGGCCGTGGTGAACAGGTAGATGTCGAGGATCTTGGTGGGGCGCTTGGTGAAGAAGTCCTGCTCGAGCTTGTCGGCCGCCCACCGAACCGTCTTCGAGCTGCGCTCGAGCTGCGCCAGGGTGCCGTCGCCGACGACGACGAACGGATCCTCGATCCGGACGTTGAGGTGGTCGAGGCCGTGCTTCTTCAGCTTGCTGCGCAGGGCCCGCACGTGCGCCGCGTAGTCGGCGTCTGTGAACGACTGTGAACGCCCCGCCGGGTTGCCGACTTCGTCACGCGGGACGATGTTCGACTTCGGCTCGCCGCTCGCTGTGGTACACGCTCCTAACACCACCGCCAGCAACAACGTTCTCGGCATGTCTCCAAGACTAGCCGACGCCTGCCCGGTTGCATGTCGCATGTCAGACCCACGTAAGCCCAAAGAACCCGACCCGACCGTGGCTCTGCCCACGCAGATCCCGTTCATCATCGGCAACGAAGCGTGCGAGCGCTTCAGCTTCTACGGGATGCGCAACATCCTGACGAAGTTCCTGATCTCGTCGCTGCTCATCGCGCACGTGCCCGACGAGGAGATGCGGAAGCTCGCCGCCAAGGACGTGTTCCACACGTTCGTGATGGGCGTGTACTTCTTCCCGCTGCTCGGTGGGTGGCTGTCCGACCGGTTCTTCGGCAAGTACAACACCATCCTCTGGTTCAGCGTCATCTACTGCATCGGCCACGGCTTCCTGTCGGTGTTCGAGGACAGCCGCCAGGGCTTCTACGCCGGGCTGTTCCTGATCGCGCTCGGAGCGGGCGGGATCAAACCACTCGTCGCATCCTTCGTCGGCGATCAGTTCGACCAGACCAACAAGCACCGCGCGAGGGCGGTGTTCGACGCGTTCTACTGGAGCATCAACTTCGGCTCGTTCTTCGCGTCGCTGTTGATGCCGTTCTTCCTGCGCGCGTACGGTGCGCGCGTCGCGTTCGGCGTGCCCGGCATCCTGATGCTGCTCGCCACGATCATCTTCTGGATGGGTCGCAAGCGGTACGTGCGCGTGCCGCCGGCGCCGCCGAACCCGCACTCGTTCGGCCGCGTGTCGATGACGGCGATCAAGTCGGGCACGTACGGCATGGTGCTGTTCGGGATCGGGCTGGCCGTCTCGGTCGCCTGCATCGGGCTGTCGATCACCTGGTTCGTCGGCGAGCCGATCTGGCTGATGCACACGTTCTCGCCGGTC
Organism: Deltaproteobacteria bacterium; assembly: GCA_013696695.1. Classification (GTDB taxonomy): domain Bacteria; phylum Myxococcota_A; class Polyangia; order Haliangiales; family Haliangiaceae; genus JABFXX01. The sequence goes on from JACCYD010000271.1 coordinate 4,982, forward strand.
GAGATGCTGTGCAGCGCACTGGTGATCTTCCTCGCGCTCGGCAGCATCGCGGTGTCGCGCCAGCTCGAGGGTGCGCGCGGCAAGCACCCAGACGAAGCCGTCGACGGTGTGCGCGCGGTGTTGCGCGTGCTGATCGTGTTCGCGTTGATCACGCCGTTCTGGTCGCTGTTCGATCAGAAGGCGTCCACCTGGGTGCTGCAGGGCGATCAGATGCTGCAGCCCACCTGGTTCGACTCGTCGCAGATGCAGACGGTCAACCCGGCGCTCGTGATGATCCTGATCCCGCTCAATAACCTCGTCGTGTTCCCGTGGCTACGGCGGCGCGGCTGGCCGCTGACGGCGCTCGGCAAGATGACGGTCGGCATGGCGCTCGCCGGTGCGGCGTGGATCGTCGCCGCGATCATCCAGATGATGATCGACGGCGATCCGAAGGTCGTCGTGATCTATCCGATGAAGGGCGAGCTGGTGACCGGTGTGGTCACGCAGTCGTCGATCTGGATCACCTGGCAGATCCTCCCGTACATCCTGCTCACGCTCGCCGAGGTGCTGGTGTCGGCCACCGGGCTCGAGTTCGCGTACAGCCAGGCGCCGCTGTCGATGAAGGGCGTGATCATGAGCTTCTACAACCTGACCGTCACCGTCGGTGGGTTGTGGGTGCTGCTCGCAAATCACAGCATCAAGAGCAAGAGCGTCACCGATTCGATCGCGGAGACCGGGCTCGGCGTGAACGCCTTCCTGATGTTCTTCTTCGCGATCTTCGCGCTGCTCACAGCCGTGGTGTTCAGGCTGTACGCGAAGAGATACAAACCGCTGGATAACTATCACTCGAACGCGCCAGCACCTGGCGTCGCGCCATCGCCGATACCGAAGGCGACGGCACGACCGAAGGACGACGATTGATCCGCTAACCCGGTGAACGTACACGTGCTCGTGGCACGTGCACGTCCTCGTCCTCGACGCGCCCAACTCCTTTCGACTCGGGACGATGCCGGCGTCATGCTGGACTACGAGCGACTCGACGTTTACCGGTCGATCGCGCCAGGTCGTTGCTGGTTCGGATCGTCGAGATGCTCAGCAAATTGTGCCGATGATCGTGTACGTGCACGAGCACGTGGCACGAACACGGATCTACCCGGCCTTCTCGAGCTTGCCGTCGGCGTGCCGCGCGAAGCGACCTTCTTCGCGCGCGTGCGTTGGCGCTTCGCTCGGCCACGGCCAGCCACCGAACTTGGTGCGCTGGTAATCGGCGAACGCCTGCTGGATCTCCTGGCGCGTGTTCATCACGAACGGTCCGTGTTGCACGACGGGCTCGCCGATCGGCCTGCCTTGCAGCACCAGCGCTTCCGCCGGTTGATCGCTCGGGTTCGCCACCGTGACCTCCGCCGTGGGAACCAGGCGCGCGCCCTGGCCTGTCGGGATCGAGCGATCCTCTACGCGGACTGTTCCGACGAACGCATAGAGCGTGCGGTTGGTGCCGGGCTTCGCGGGCGGCAGCGTGAACGTTGCACCGGGCGCCAGCCGGACCGTCCAGATCGCGACGTCGCTCTCGGGCCGCGCGGCCCACGACCGCGGCGGCG
>JACCYD010000272.1 GCA_013696695.1 Deltaproteobacteria bacterium
GCATTCGACGCGCGCCGAGGTTTTCGGATCGCGGCACGCGAAATCGATCGACGATGGTGTCACGCGCAGTGACACCGCCGGCCGCTTCGCGCGGTCCTGATCGACCGCGGTCACCGAGAGCGGGACGAACCGGCCGTCGGTGCCCTTGTGCATGAGGATGCCCGATAGCTCGGTCAGCTCGATCCACGCCTCGGGCTCGACCGGCTTGGCGCGCGGGTTGATTGGCCTCAGCTCGTGGCGTACGTACACCGAGCCCGTGACCCACGCCTGCGTCGGCAGCGGCAACCCGAGCCGCTTCTGGAGATCGATCAGCACGTCGAGCTCGATGCGCCGGCCGCTGATCGCGAGCTCGACGGGATAGGGCGCCTGCGTGCCGAGCGTCCCGGAGACTTGCAGGCGTCCGGCGAGCGCGGTGCCGGTGAACGTGATGCCCGGCATCGTGCCGATCGTGCCCGGTGTCACGGCGAGTTGCATGTCGCCGAGGAACGAGCCGGCGACCCACGCGCGCAGCAGCTGCACCGCACCTTCGGCTTGCGGCGCTTCCGGTGTGCCCTCGAGGTGGAGCGTCATCGACGCCGTGCCGCCGGCCTGGAACGGTGCGGCCGCGACCGCGGGCTTCTTGCCGGCGACCTTCGTGCCCGGCTCGGGCAGCGGATTGATCAGCTGATCGAGGATCGCGACGGGAACATCCGACAGCGCGACCGTGCCCGTGAGCCGCGATGGGGTGGTGATGTTGGTGCCGCGCTTTGTAGTGCCCGGCAACCGCGCGACCGTGGCATCGACGATGCCGCCGCCATCGCGGGTCGCGGTGGCGACCGCACAGAACCCCTGGCGCTTGCCGTTCTCGCACTGCGCGAGGTCGTCGTTGTCGAGGTAGGCCGTACGCGGCCGGCAGATCTGATCATCTTTCCGGTTGATGCACATCGCGACGTTGGTGAACTTGTCGCCGAGGATCGCGACGTGCTCCGCGCGCGCGTGAACCTTCGCGAGGTTCAGCCAGTCCAGCGGCTCGCGTTTGATGATCGTGCCAGCTAGATCGAGATCGACGGTATCGATGATTCCCTTCACCACGCTGCCGAGGCCGCAGATCTTCTGCGGATCGAGCCGTCGCCCGTCGATGTGCATCTTCTCGATCGTCGCGGGCCGGCCGGTCGAGGGATCGCCGGTGCGAATGCGCGCGGTGCCCTCGAGCGTGCCGCCGAGCGTGGTCGTCTTCATCCTGCGGATGTCGAGCACGCCGGTCGCCGAGTCGAACTGCGAGTCGAGGATCGAAAGCTTGTTGACGCACGGCAAGCCGGCGAGCTCGGTGGCGACGTTGAGCTTGGGCTGCGTGATCGGGCCGGTGATGACGACCTTGCCGCCGCCAGCCGCACCGCTGCTGCACGCGCTCTCGACGAACGCCGGTAACCCGAAGCGCCGCAACCACACGCCGAGGTCGGGCGCGCAGCCCTCGAGCTCGAGCCGCGTCTTGCTACAGGTCGAACAGTTGATCGGATCCGACGGGCAGTTCTTGGCGTCGCAATCGAAGTCGTGAAGGACGTCGACCACACCGTCGATCGACGCGCGTGTGCGGCCGGCTTCGATGCGCACCTGCTGGATGTTGAGCGTGTCGAACCGATCTTTGGTGAACAGCCGGCCGCGGAACGCGCGCACGGACTTCTCGGCGGCGGTGCGTCCGAGCGCGAGATCGAAGTCCTCGAGCGCGAACGCTACTTTCGAATCACCAACCGCGGTCAGCCGGCCCTGCAGCATCGTGCCGATCGGCTTCGCGCTCGCGGGCAAGAACCGCGCGACGTCGATCGGTTTCACGATCTCGACGTGGGCTCGCGCGTTGAATGGCTTGACCCCGAACGTCGCGGCCACCACGACCTCGCCAGGCTCCTTGCCGCCGCGGATCAGCGCGGTGGTCTTGTCGATCGAGCCTTGCTCGTTGACCAGATCGATCGAGCCTTCGACTTCCGCCAACGTCAGCCGCAGCGGCTCCTCGTTCGCGGACAGATCGACGTCGAAGTCGAGATTTTTCATCGACAGCCCGACCTTCGGCGACGCGACGAACGGGCCGCTCAGCGTGATCTTGCCGTCGAGGTTGTCGCCGCCGATGTCGCTGTCGATGCAGGAGCGAACCGTCGCACCCATGTTCTTGCCGTCGAGCGCGAGATTCCACGAGCCGTCGTACGGGCGGTCCCAGTAGTTGTAGAGCTCACCCGTCACGTGCAGCGTGGCGCCGAGCTTGGGATCCGGTTTCGGATCCTCGTCGGTCTTGCACGGCACCGTCTTTGCCTCGAGGTCGACCTCGAGCGTGTTCGCGACATAGTCTTTGCGCGGCCACTCGCTCGGCAACTGCGCGAGCCGGTTGAGCTTGATGTCGGTGAGCGGGATCTCGTACTCGGCTTCGCGGCCCGTGGGAGCCGAGGCGACGGCATCACCGTTCGCCAGCGGCATCCGGAACGTCTCGCGCGGCCCCTCGTCCCACAGCCGCATCACACCCTTCTTCGCGGTCATCTCGAGCCGCACGTAGAACTTCGCGACCAGCGGATCGATCGCGTCCATATAGAGATAGGACGTGTTCTTGCGCTTCGCGGGGTCCTCGTCGGAGTCGATGTTGACGCCCTCGAGTCGCGCGGTGTTCCCGAAGCCCCAGTCCTTCCCGGCGCTCGAGTACGGCGTCATGTGGACCGTCAGGTTGAGATCGCGAATGTGGATGTCGCGCAGATCGAAGATCGGCGGCGGCGTATCTGCGTAGATGCCGGCGCGAAAGCCGGCCTTCATCCGCGGATAGAACGCGGTCACGATGCTGACGATCGTGCGGTCGTACGCGTGGAGCGGGTAGGGCTCGCGGGTCTGCTCGAGCAACGCCTCGCCGCCGTGCACCCACAGGTTGCGGAACACGAAGTTGTGGTTGCCGAACATCAGGGCGTGGATGTCGACCTCGGCCGTGATCAACTCGCTCCGTAGCAGCAGCTTCCGGGGGCGTCGCTTCGAGGTCGGGTCGGGATCGGGCCGGTCGTCGAGCGTGCAGTCCTCGTTCGGGTTGCCCTGGCGGATCTCGTCGAGGGCATCCGCGCCGCTGTTGAGTGCGCAGTCGTCCCACACCTTGATGTTCCGGAAGGTCAGCGGTACCCAACCGCCTGTCAGAGCTTTTTTGAGGGAGGCCGTGTCCCATTCGACGGAGCCGATCTCGATCCGGCCGCGCATCGTCTTGTTGAGGTTTGTCGCGATCTTGTCCGCGAGATCGGGGCCCTCGAACGCCACCCTGAGCACGGCAAACCCAGCTCCGATCAGAAGTACCAGCACCACGCCGATCACGGCGAGCCAGCGGCGACGACGACGAGGACTAGGTGGCACCCCGACTGCTCCGGACGGGGACGTTACCACGCGACCTCGTCGACGATTTCGAACGTGCCGCGATTCACAGTTCGTGCGGACCCGAGTAGTCGCCGGACCGCGATCGTCGGACTTTTGTGAAGCTCGCGCATTTCACCGTGGTCATGCTCGAAGCACGCGCCTATACTGGTTCTGAAGACCTACCGCGAGGCTATCGAGATGTCTGATGAGAACGAGATGCCCCCCGCCGCCGAAATCGTGAACCTGCCAGTGCTCAAGCGCGAAGCGTTGCTTCCGAATGAGCGCAATCGCGGGCTCGGAACAGTTGCCGTCGTCTGCACGATGGCTGGCGTTGCCTCGGGCCTAGCGCTCGCGACAACGCTGATGGCGATGCAGGTCGCCGACACCATGTCGGCTCGACCAAGTTGTACCTACCATCGCGCTACCGCGATCGAGGTCGCACCGCCTGACCACGGCTTTCTCGGGATTCGCTACGTGTTCCACGCCAATGAAGGCGCGGTCGTCGATAGCGTCCTCCCCAACACGCCGGCGCAACACATCGGCATCAAGGAAGGCGATCGCGTCGTCGCCGTCGATGGCGATCGCGTCGACTCTGCGAACGAGCTGCAAGAGCGCATCTACAATGCGCAGCCCGGTACGCGCCCGTTGATCACGATCGAGCGCGAGGGTCAGCAGCGGCAGTTGCGGCCGATGCTCGTCTCGTGGCCTGTCGTCACGCCCTGAGCGTTCGATGGTTCGAGTAACGGCACCGCGAGGTGCCGTTGGTGCCAACTCGTGGGGTGGGCTGCCAACGGCATTGGCAGAACGTTCCCGTATCTACTCGAGATCCGGTACGATGGTCGTGGATCGAGGCTTGCTCTTGCCTCTACCTCTACGTGCAAATGCGCCACGCACTCATCGGTCTGATCTGGTTCGCGGGGTGTGTCACCCCATCGATTCCGATCCCACCGCCGGATCCGTCGTCGATGACCTTCAAGGTCCTCGATGTCGGCGAGCCCGGGTCGCGTGCGTCGTTCTCGTATCTGCCCGATGCGAACTACAGCGAGGCCACGGTCTTCGTGTTCAACCGCGATCGCGGAATCGGCATCATCACCACGGCGAGTGTCGATGGCAGTGTCGGCGAGACGGCCCCCGTGGGAGCTGACCTCGGCGAACAGATCGTCGTGACGTTCGAGCGCGATGATCAGACGGTCTCGACGTGCATCCGTCTTCGCGAAGGCGCGCAGAGCGCCACCGACTACTGCAGCCCGTAGTCGCAGGTCGGGCGAGGACCGTTCCGAGAAAAAAAACCCGCCAACGGCGGGTCATCGACGAGAGCCAACGAACAGTTAGTTCGTTCGCTTCACCTTGGTCGGGAACATGATCGAGACGCCCGCACCGAAGAACAGGTGGTGCACGAAGCGATTGTCGTCCTTCGTCACCGCGCCATCCGGGCCATCGCGCGGACCGGAGACGTCGGCACCCGACGGGTTGTCGCCGAACGCGTAGTCGCGGAACGTGAGATCGAGCGCGATGAAGTCGTTGAGGAAGACGTGGATGCCGCCGCCGAGGTAGAGGCCGAGCCGCGAACCGCTGTTGAGCGGGTCGTCGTTGTTCGGGTTGAGATCCGGTGGCGCCATGGTGGCCGGGTTGGTGATGCCCGGGCTGGGGTCGTTGCAGATGCTGTCGGGGCAATCCGACTTGAGCTGCGCGAACGCGAGGCCGGCCTGGAAGTAGAAGTCGAACGCCACGTAGGCCTGACCGAAGGCGGCGAGCTTGCCGTACCACGGGGTGAGCGAGGCGTAGGCCGCGCCGTGGAGCGGCATCGTGTTGAGCCGGAGGTTGAACTCGTCCTGGCTCGGCTCGCGAGTCATGTTGTCCACCGCGGGCTCGAGCGTCGGGATGATGCGATCGACCAGCTTGGTGTTGAGCGCCGTCGAGCCGACGACGATGCCGCCGATCGAGAACTTGTCGCCGAGGTGGTATTCGAGCTTGGCGCCGCCGCCGATGATGTGGCGGAAGTCGGCGTTGATCGTCGACTCGAACAGCGGGGTGAACTCGAACCGACCGCTGACGAGCAGGCGGCGATGACGCACGGCGGGCGCTTCCTTGAGCTCGTTGAGACGACGGCCCTCGGCGCTCGCGGTGTCTTCAGTGGCGACGAAGGTCGAACAGACCGCGGCCGCGAGGATGATGTGCTTGATGTTCATGGCCGTCTCCTCAGCGGAAGGTCGTGTACTCGAACGAAGTGGGCAGCCAGAAGCTGACGCCGATCTGGAACATCACGTTGTTGATGAACGCGCTATCGGCGTTCTTCTTCGCGGCTTCCGCCGTCTCGTTCATACCGACCTCGCGGTTCGTCGGCTCGAACTTGTCGATGAAGATGTAATCGCGGACGCCCGCGTTGATCGTGATCCACTTCGCGAGGAAGAACCGCATGCCGGCGCCGACGTTCGGCTGGATCAAGAAGTTCGAGAAGCCGGGGAACTTGGTGTCGCGCGGAATCACTTGCGACTGACCGGCGCCGATGCCGGCGACGAACTGCACTTCCCAGGTGACGATGCGCTTGTCGAGAACGGCGAACTTTCCGTACACCGGGACGTAGTGAAAGTTGAGCGCGGCACTCCACTTGTACTCGTTGACGGTGGGGAGGCGGCGCGCCTGGCGAGCCACGAGATCGAACGGCTCGCGGAACGCGCGCTGGTAGTACATGCCCTCGACGCCGACGGCGAGAACGTCGGTGAGGTAGTAGGCGAGCTCGCCACCGACCGTGTAGTGGCGAACCATGTTGTCGTTCATCGTGGTGCCGACGAACGGATAGAGCTCGGTGCGCCGGACCTTGAGGAACGGCTTGCGAACCACGGTGATGATGTCGGACCACGATAGCGGCGTCTTGCGCGCTGGGCCGCTCGACACCGAAGCGTTCGCCTTGTCGGCGTTCGCCATGTCGGTGGCGAGGTCACCGGGCTTCGGATCTTCGGCGCCCATGTCGATTTCACCTGGATCGGCGGGAGGCGTGGCGGGCTTTTCATCGCCGCCCATCTCGATGTCGCCCTCTGCACCTGGTGCAGGAGCTGGCTTAGGTGCCGGTGCCGGTGCTGGTTTCTTTGGTTGCGCGAGTGCTGTGCCGGTGGTGAGCCCGACCGCACAGGCGAGAGCCACCCAGACGGACCGACGGACGGATCGATGATATGCCCGCATTCGTAGGAGGTTCATAACACGCGCCTTTTTCTCACCTCAAGCAATTGGGCGAGGGAGTTGATTAGTGGCGCGACACAGACCGATCCGTCTTGGTTGCGTCAGGCCGCGGATTCGCCGCTATCGGCGTACAGGGCCTCGACGAACGCGGCCGGGTCGAATGGCCTCAGATCGCCGATCTTCTCGCCTACACCGACAAAGCGCACCGGCACCTTCAGCTCGTCCGCGATACCCAAAACGACGCCACCCTTCGCGGAGCCGTCGAGCTTGGTGAGGACGATGCCGGTGATCTCCATGTCCGACTTGAAGGTCTTGGCCTGCGAGATCGCGTTCTGACCGGTGGTCGCGTCGAGCACCATCCACACCTCGTGCGGCGAGCCCGGCATCGCCTTCTCGCAGACGCGGCGGACCTTCTTGAGCTCGTCCATCAGGCCGGCGTTGGAGTGCAGACGACCAGCGGTATCGCAGATCACGATGTCGAACTTCTCGTCGACGCCGCGCTTCACCGCGTCGAAGATCACCGACGACGGATCGCCATTCTGCTTGCCCTTCACCACGGGGACGTTCGCGCGCTTGCCCCATTCCTCGAGCTGTTCGGTGGCGGCTGCGCGGAAGGTATCGCCGGCGGCGAGGATGACCTTCTTGCCATCCTTCGACCACTTGTCGGCCAGCTTACCGATCGTGGTGGTCTTGCCGACGCCGTTGACGCCGAGCACGAGCAGGACGAACGGCGAGTGCTTCGAGAGGTCGAACGTCGGAGCTTCGACGGCGAGGATCTCTCGAGAGGTCTTGCGGATCTGTTTCCAGATCTTGTCGGCATCCTCCAGGTCGTTCTTCGATAAGCCCTTCTTGACGGACTGAAAGATGCGGTCGGCGGCGCGCGGCCCGATATCGGCGGTGAACAGCACCTCCTCGAGCTCGTCGACCGTCGCCGCGTCGATCTTCTTCTTGCCGAACAACTTGCCGAGCTTGCTGACGAAGCCGCCGCGGGTCTTGGCGAGGCCGGTCTTGTAGGCGGCGGTGGCTTCGGCATCGGCGACGACCTCGGGATGGTCAGCCTCCTCGGCTTCCTCTTCTTCTTCCTCTTCCTCGAGGGCCTCGGTCGCCTCGGGCTGGCCGGGCTTGCCGTATTGCTTGCGGGGGCGCCGGCGGACGCGTTCGGGCTTGATGGCCTCCTCGACACCGAGGCGCTCTCGGGCCGTGCTCGGGCCACGCGCGCGGTTGTTCGCCGCGGCACGGCGGAGCAGGAGGACGATGGCGGCGATCACGACGAGCGCGATCCCAAGCTGCAGGATCTCGGTGGGCTGCATGCGCTACTCGGTAAGCACCTTTTCGGTGCTTATAACCTGGCTCGCGGCTGCACGCTCGCGGATCGCTCGATCGACGCGCTCGGACGCGTTCGCGAGCACGCTCTCCGGGGTCATCCGCGCCGAGAAGTAGACCTCTTCGACGAAATCGGTCAGGTCGGTCATCGCCGGGCTGGGGCGCCGGGCGCGGACGTGGTCGACGATCTGCCGGGGCGACCAGATACCCCACAGCCGGGCCTCCGGGAGCGATGGCTCGGCGGCGCGACGGTAGAGCTGGAACACGCGCTCGCGGACCGGCACCAGATCG